>JAUZQA010000528.1 GCA_030705665.1 Bacillota bacterium | reverse complement strand
TTCACCCCTTCTTATGGAATCATTTGCCCTGTTAATGCTTTTCCAAGCCAAACAGCCAAGACGTCGGCGCTAGGGGCCATAATTTGACCTGCATAGGCATCTCTCAAAAGCCTTTCCGTTGGAAGAGACTTATTGTAAGCTTTCCCGCCGCCAACTCTCATCGAAAGCCTTCCACATTCGATTGCCGCTTCTGAGGCAACGATTCTTGCCGTTAAAATTTTTGCAAGGGCATCCGTTTCTCCGTTCGCACCTGCTCTTGCAGCTTCCAACGTAATTGCCCTGGCAGCTGCGGCATGTTTATAAATGTTTCCTATATGAGTTTGGATGGTTTCAATATTCGCCAAGGTAGTTCCATCAGGATATTGCCGATCCACAGCATGGCTGCTGGCAACCTCAAACATATGCATGGCCGTTCCGCTGTAAACGGCTCCCAGACCTGTGACGAAGAATGGAGCGACCACGTTGAATACCTGTTCTTGACCCGAGCCTTCTGCGCCAATGCGGTAAGAGGAATCCAAAGTGACATGATCAATATGCATCGGGCCAGAAGAATTCCCCCTCATTCCTAAACCATTCCATTTTGACAAATCAAAGGATAGTCCTCTTGTTTCCAGCGGGAATACCCAGTTGTTTATTTTTCCATCTTCAACAGATGGGGCAAGAACGAGATAGTAGGAAGCATAGGTGGCGGATGTTACCATGCTCTTTGTTCCGGTAAAAGTTGTGTAGTCTCCGTTCACCTTAGCCGTCATTTCTGGAATATAAAAGTGGGTTCCGCTTCCGAATTCGCTGTAGGCTAACGCTAGGAATTTCCCATTCTCTATAACATCTCTAAAAATCCTCCGCTTAAGTTCTTCACTTCCATGGGTTTGAATGCACATCAAGGCAACGTTGTGCATCATATAACAAAGTGCTGTCGTGGAGCAGTCTTCCGCAAATGCCAGGCAAGCCTGGGCATGCTCTTCAAGTCCTTTGCCAAGTCCTCCATATTCTTTAGGGATCAAGAGTTTTAAAAAGCCTTTTTCACCTAGCTTCTTGAATGATTCTTCAGGAAATCTCGACTCCTTGTCGGTCATTTCAGTGAAAGGCAGTATGTAGGACTTCGCAAAATCCTTGCCTTCTTGATAAACATTGTTCAAAATATGCGCCTCCTTGTATTAACCTTTTTTATATTTACTATAAAAATCTATTATGCGAATTTAATATTATGTGTATTTTTAAGGAAATATAGGCCAAGAAAAAAGGAAGCCCGTTACTGATGGGCTTCCCTCTGCTAAAATATTTACCTTATAGATTTGTTTTGACCAAACGATTATGTCTTCATAAATGTCACAATGATAATTTAAGCAAAATAAAGGAAATTTAGGTACAATTCACTATTAACAAACCTGTAAACAACAGTAAGGAGCGACCGAATGAATGAACTAGCTGTGTTAATCAAAAAAAATTGAATTTTTATTAGCCTTTCATGGCTTACAAATGTACTATCACTTATTTTCTGTTCGGGAAATAAGATGTTCTTAAGTCAAACTTTAACTATTATAAATTACACTCATTTTTGTAAGTCCTATTTTAATGAATTTGCGGTTCCATTAACATAGAGTATTTATAAAATCATCTAAAAAATAATTGTACAAACTCAAGCTCTGTTATTTGCCGTATTGGCTCATTACGATATTTTTCCTGCTCATATCGCGGTCTTGGATGTGGTACATAATACATTGGTTTATTAGTGAATTTTTTATTATCAGATTTGACCACTTCATAGCAATATAGTTTACTCAATATCTTTTCAAATGCATTTACTTGATATTCTTGAATACCTTGTTGTCCCTTCAATCCCCAACTGATAAAAACAATTTTCGCCTTTTCCATCGCTTCAGAGATAAAAGTCCAATTGATCTCCTCAAAAGCAAAGTGGGAATCTCTTAAATTGTTACTCGAGCCATCAATAATACTAGAAACATTCACAACATATAAGGCATGACAGCCCTGGCTTTTTGCCACATCTA
The DNA here is from genome assembly GCA_030705665.1 of Bacillota bacterium. The sequence continues at coordinate 1,214 of JAUZQA010000528.1, read as the reverse complement.
TGATTTGATCAACGGTCTCATCTGTTTGATTATGGGCTGCTTTGCTCGGATTCATCATAATGGCAGTTAGGATATTTTCTCCCTTTGCCCACCTTTTTTCTAAAAAATATCGGCGTGTACGATTTGGATTAAATACAGCATTCCCTAAAATATTATTATATGTATCTGTTTCAAAAGATAATTGATTGCTAATAGCAACTTGCTCAAACCACAAATTCAAAACCTCCCCGAATTGTGTATGTAAATTTCTTCATCGCAATAGACACAATAACCTTTCCCATTTGTAATAGGTACTGGGGAGCAACAAAGTGAACACTCTATTACTTTGTTTTTATTATATGATTCTTCTAATTGCTTCCTTTGAGCTTCTTCTTTTGTTGTGTAGGAACCTTTAACTAAATTCTTACTGCCACAGACCTGACATTTTGAAGCTGAATTTCTGCAAAGAGAAAGGCAATCCTTGCATTGTTTCATCTTAATTGGCATGCATATTCAGTCTCCTATTCAAAGATTTCAATAATGAATATACGAATTTAGCGGTTAAAAGGTTTCAACTTCCATTTGCAAACTCCTGATTTGCGACTTGTCCCATTATGAATAGTCAGCTTATTATATTCTTCCCGTTCTCGTTAACATTTCCGAAGGACGGGAAGAATCAACTATTTATTTTGACCGTACTTATTCAATTTCTTGGAGAACAGGAAGAATCCGTTTCATATTTTGCCCTTACTCATTCACTTTTCCGAAGAACGGGAAGAATCCAGCCTAACCATTTTCACTAAAAGATAATTAGCATTGTGACTAACAACCCTTTTAGCACACATTTTTGACAATAGCAATTGCTGTAGTCATTGTGATATTTAGCCCGTCATTATGTTTCTCCATAAAACGGAACTACTTACGTATTTTTGAACTCTGTCTTCTCCAAAAATCTAATTCTATTGTTTTGCCGATTCTATTTATCTATTGTTCTGTTCAATTTGAAGACAATCCTGATCTGTCCTTACCATGTCTTTCTTCGATGTCTGACCCCAAGTTAATAATTTGTTAAGGTTCATTGAGTATGATACAAGCATGGAAAATGAAACTTTTTCATTGACCCCCTTTAATAATAATAACTTTTGACCTTCGAAAATTTTTCGAGGGCTATTTTTTTGTCATGGTGTACTTCTCACAGTCATAAAGGAAAATCGTTTCTTATCTAGAAAGTAATT
>JAUZQA010000527.1 GCA_030705665.1 Bacillota bacterium | reverse complement strand
CACCGCCTTTTACAAGCCATTGACCCGTCAAAGCGGGCAGGCAGGAAATCGTCCGAATACACATCCCGCCATTATCATGGTGCTGCGGACCGTTTCCAATCCTGATAAAAGACGGCGATGTTCTCCCGTACATTCGCGCTAATTGATAAATATCCTTCACGGGAACACCGGTAATCTCCGAAACCGTCACAGGATCGTACTCGATGACATGTTGGCGAAGCTCTTCATGTCCGACTGTATATTTTTCCAAAAAAGCAGGATCCACCAGGTTTTCTGCAAAAAGAATATGCATCAATCCTAAGGCGAGTGCGCTGTCGGTTCCAGGTGTAATCGGAATGAACCAATCCGCAAAGCGGGCGGTTTGATTTTTATGGACATCAATGACAATGATTTTTGCCCCATTTTTTCGAGCTTTTTGAGCTAATGCTACTTGATGCATGTTTGTACTGACAGCATTTATTCCCCAAAAAATAATAAGCTTGGCATGTACCGTATCTTCCGGGTCTGTTCCGTACATGCCGCCCATCGTATATTTATAGCCAACTGCTCCAGCAGCACTGCAGATTGACCGATCAAGTCTTGAAGCACCTAAACGATGGAAAAAGCGCCGGTCCATGCCTTCAGCCGTAAGCCTTCCCATATTTCCATAAAAGCTGTAGGGAAGAATACTCTCAGAACCATGTTCTCGTATCAGACTTTTCCAGCGGGAGCCTATGGTTTTTATCGCTTCCTCCCAGCTGGTCCGTTCAAATTTCCCAGAGCCTTTTGCGCCAATCCGCTTTAGTGGATACTTCAAACGCTTTTCATCATAAATTCGCTTGGTCATATTCCGTACTTTATTGCAAATATGTCCCTTTGTTACAGGATGGTCGGGATCTCCTTCAATCCTTACTATTTCTCCATCTTTCTTATGAACAAGCAGACCGCACTGATCGGGACAATCGAGCGAACAAACAGAATGAAAAACGCCATTTGGCTGATTAACAAGAGATGACATAATAGGCTCCTTTCTTTTCACAAAGGCGTCTGAAATAATAGACTTGAAATTACTATAATATTGAAAAAGGAAAAAGTCACTTAAAAGGGAAAATGTATTTAAAGAAGAATCGACAAAAGAGGACTGAACCAAGGTGAAGACCGAAATCTAGATTTTGTTATGTTAAAAATCAAATTTTTGCACGAAGTTGCAGTGGGAACAAGCTCTGCCAACCAGTTTCTTTGTTTCGACATCCTCATAATATACCTCATCAAACCCGCAAACCTCGCATTCTATGACATGAAATATTTTTCGGATTCCAAATACAGCGTCCAATAAGTTATCAAAATACATTTCCCACACCTCACCTTATTATATTTCTATATTAAAATATAATTGAAAATAGTCGCTGATAAAGCCGAATGCTGTCGTTATCCTGTTTAAAGTTTACGACAATTTTTTTAACTTGCGAAAAACAGCATCGCTTGAAATAATATTTTTATCATAGACACGGGGGATTTTTTATGAAAAAAAGAATGTTAATCGCTGGATATGGAACGGTCGCAAAAGAACTAGTAAAGTTGATTCAGGAAAACTCAACCAAAATCAAAGAACAATATGGATTAGAATTCGAGGTAACTGGGATTGTCGGCAGTAAAGGTATGTTATATCAAAAAGAAGGTATTCAGCTTCAAAAATTATTGGAATTGGGGGTGGGATCAGAGGCACTTTTGCACTACTCGCCAGACAGGGAAGAATCCGCGTTTGACCAAGACGTGTTGATTGATTGCACGCCAACCAATATCGAAAACGGTGAACCTGGTCTTACATATATTCTCAATGCCATCGATGCAGGGATGGATGTAGTTTCCGTTGCCAAAGGTGCACTTGTCCACTCTTTCAAGGAAATCAAGCTTAGATCAGAACAAAAAGGAACCAAATTGAAATACAGCGGGGCTACTGCTGCCGCTCTTCCAACCATCGATATTGGAGAATACAGCCTTGCCGGAAGCTCGATTACAAAAATTGAAGGCATTTTAAATGGTACCTCCAATTTTATTTTGACCAGCATGAATGAAGCTGAACTCTCATTTGAAGAGGCATTAAAAATTGCCCAAGAAAAGGGAATTGCCGAAGCGAATCCGGCATTAGACGTCAAAGGCTTTGATACTGCCTGCAAACTGTTGCTGCTATCAAATAGTTTGTTAGGATCAAACTATTCTCTAAAAGATATAAAGGTAAGTGGAATTGAAAACTTAACAAAAGCGGATATGGAACAAGCAAAGGGGGGAGGAAAGCAAATCAAGTTGCTGGCTCGTGCGATTAAAAAAAACAATCAAGTCACATTGGAGGTCGCACCCCAAGAATTAAGTAACGACCACCCGCTCATTCATGTAAAGGGGACAAATAAAGGAATCCTTTTTGAAACAACAGAGATGGGAGTTATTTGCTGCACAGGCGGAGCCTCACATCCAAGAGGAGCTGCGGCTGCCGCCCTTAAGGACTTAATTAATCTTTATAGATAAATGATTGACACCATCCTAAAGTTGGATGGTTTTTTTACGTTATTAACTGAAAAAAAGCCAAAAAAGAATTTTTTGTGAACTTCTCACAATATAGTGGTAAAAGTTTTGTGAAAACACTTACATACAAAAAAAGATAGGAGTATAACAATACTTGAGGGACATAGGGGGTAAATAGAACATATTAGTGAAAGCACTCGCTTAATACGCCAACTATTTAGGCATGGGGATGCTGAATGTTGGATTTAATTTAACTATGTTTGTACTACTTAAAAAAATATAAAATTCTTGTGTAAACAAAATACCCCTACACCTTTGATGAACACACAAAAAGGAAGTGAAGTAGCGGAGGTAAAGAAAGGGAAGGATTGTAAAAAAGATAGAGAGAGAGATAAACACAAAGAGGAGAGGAAATAAATGTCTAACTTGCGAGAAGAAGCATTAAAGATGCACAAAGACCATCAGGGGAAGGTCGGAGTTTATTCCAAAGTTTCAGTAAGTAACGGGAAGGATTTAAGTTTAGCCTATTCACCTGGGGTAGCAGAACCATGCTTGGATATTCATGCTGACGAAAGCAAAGTTTATGATTATACTTCAAAAGGTAACCTTGTAGCGGTTGTTTCAAACGGAACGGCTGTCCTTGGACTGGGACATATTGGTCCGAAAGCAGCAATGCCTGTAATGGAAGGCAAGGCCGTTTTATTTAAATCTTTTGCAGATGTGGATGCATT
>JAUZQA010000526.1 GCA_030705665.1 Bacillota bacterium | reverse complement strand
ATTATCGATTATTGGATTGTTGCTTTGGAAGAAAGGAATCCTTGATAAGAATAGAGTTTATTTGAGATGTTTACTTCCTGCCATTTCGTTTCCATTTCTAGCAAACACATTTGGATGGGTCATGACTGAGGTAGGTCGCCAGCCATGGACTGTTTTTGGACTCATGACTACTGCTGATTCTGTTTCTCCAAATGTTTCGCCTGGAACAGTATTGCTCTCGATTATTACGTATGTATTAATTTTCTCGATTTTAGCATGCGTGATGGTTTATGTAATGATTCACGAAATAAAAAAGGGTCCTGAGGTGCACCAAGAGTTTGAATCTAAAAATGTAATTGATCCTTTTGATAGGGCAGGTGCTTAAAGTGGAATTAAGTGAATTATGGTTTATTTTAGTCGCTATCCTTTTTATTGGTTTCTTCTTTCTCGAAGGGTTTGACTTTGGGGTCGGCATGGCAACTCGGTTTTTGGCACGTAATCAGACTGAACGTTCCATTATCATAAATACGATCGGTCCTGTTTGGGATGCTAATGAGGTTTGGCTTATATCTGGAGGTGGAGCCATTTTTGCTGCCTTCCCAAATTGGTACGCTACCATGTTTAGTGGGTACTATATTCCGTTATTAGTTTTATTAGTTTGTCTAATAGGCCGTGGTGTTGCGTTTGAATTTCGCAGCAAGATCCCTAATTCTCGGTGGACAAATACATGGGATTGGACAATTTTTTTCGGAAGCTTTTTTCCTCCATTTTTAATAGGTGTTTTATTTACTAGTATGCTTAAAGGAATGCCGATAGATAAAAATATGAATATGACAGCGGGATTTGCTGATTTTATTAATATGTATTCCATATGGGGTGGATTAACAGTAACCTTGTTAAGCTTTTTGCATGGCTTGAATTTCTTGACGTTAAAAACAGAAGGGGATCTTAGAAAACTGTCCGCTTCTTTAGCGAAAAAAGTAGTCTTTTTTGTCCTGGGATCATTGATCATCTTTGTTGGATTATCCTGGTACGTGACCGATATGTTTAAGGTGCATCTTATTCCAGAGCTGATTCTGGTCGCTTTAATTGTTCTGGTATACGTTATGTCTTTTGTTTTTATTTCTAAGAAACGTGAAGGTTTAGCCTTTTCAATGTCGGGATTAGGATTAATATTTACTATTGCAGCAATTTTCGTAGGTTTTTTTCCAAGGGTAATGATTAGTTCCATCGATAAAGCATTTGATTTAACTATTTATAATGCTGCAAGCGGGGCGTATTCTTTAAAAATAATGACGATAGTGGCCCTAACTATTTTACCATTTGTATTAGGGTATACAATCTGGAACTACTACATCTTCAGAAAAAGAGTAACGGATAAGGAGCATTTAACTTACTAATGGATAAATCACTGTTCTCATCTAGAGGTATACGATATTAGTTATCTAGCTTTGTCGGGCTAATGTGGGTTTAAGTGAAATATGGACGTTAACAAAAGGTAGCTAATTTCAATAGTTGCCTTTTTGTTTAAATAAACCCAAATACTTCATACCTATATAGGAATTCTTTTTATATTAAATGGTAAATGGATGGTTAAAAAAATCCTGGAATGGATGGTTATTAAATTTTAAAATCATTTATTATTGAAAAGTAGTTTTTTAAATCATCCATATACTTGGATGAAAAAAGTAATAAATATTCTTTTTTGTAGGTCAATAGAAATTAATCATGTTTTACAACTATGAATATATACAAAAATAAGATGAGAAAGGGTGTGTTATAAAATTGATTGACCAATTTGAAACTCCATTATTTACAGCCTTAAGAAAACATGCAGAAAATGAACCAATCCAATTCCATATACCAGGCCATAAAAAAGGAAATGGAATGGATCCTGAGTTTAGGGAGTTTCTTGGTGAAAATGCACTTTCAATTGATTTAATAAATATTGCTCCCTTGGATGATTTGCACCTTCCAAAGGGAATCATTAAACAAGCGCAAGAATTAGCTGCTCAAGCATTTGGAGCAGATCATACGTTTTTTTCTGTACAGGGAACGAGTGGGGCAATAATGGCGATGATTATGTCGGTTTGCGAGCCGGGAGACAAAATACTTGTACCTCGAAACGTGCACAAATCGATCATGAGTGCAATTGTATTTTCAGGAGCTATTCCTATTTTTATCCATCCTGAAGTGGATTCAAATTTTGGCATCTCCCACGGGATTACACCTGATTCAATTGAGAAGGCATTAGAATTGTATCCAGATACAAAAGCAGTTCTTGTTATAAATCCAACCTATTATGGTATCTCGGGGGACTTGAAAAAAATAGTGAATATCGCCCATTCGAGAAATATACCTGTCCTTGTTGACGAAGCGCATGGGGCGCATATTCATTTTCATAAGGAGCTCCCGTTGTCTGCTATGGGGGCAGGTGCTGACATGGCAGCAACAAGTGTGCATAAATTAGGCGGATCCCTTACACAAAGCTCTATTTTGAATTTGCGCGGGAACCTTGTTTCTCCTAAGCGTGTCCAGTCTGTTCTAAGTATGTTGACAACAACCTCAACCTCTTATTTATTATTGGCATCTTTAGATGCAGCCAGGAAATCGTTAGCTACGGAAGGGCAAGCATTACTCGAAGATACCATTCAAAAAGCAGAAGAAACACGAAAGAAAATTAACCAGATTGACCATTTATATTGTATGGGGCACGAAGTTCTGGAGTCCAGTGCCGCGGTATCTATGGATCCTACCAAACTATTAATATCCGTTAAAGAGCTTGGTATTACGGGATACAAGGTTGAAAAGTGGCTTAGGGAACGATTTAATATTGAAGTTGAATTATCCGATCTTTATAACATTCTTTGTATCGTCACCCCCGGTGACTCGAATGAGGATTTGTTAGCCCTTGTATTTGCATTAACAGAGCTTTCGCAGGAATATAAACACATGGCAGATCAGAATATAGACAGTTCTGTTTTATTACCTGAAATTCCTTCACTGGCATTAACACCTCGTGATGCTTTTTATGCTAAAACGGAAGTTATTCCCTTTGACCATTCCGCTGGAAGAATCATTGCTGAATTTGTAATGGTATATCCACCGGGAATTCCAATCTTTATTCCTGGTGAAGTTATAACTGAAGATAATATTTTATATACAAGAAAAAATATTGAAGCAGGTATTCCAGTTCAATGTGATGAAGATGTTGAATTAAAAACTATACGTGTGATCAAAGATCATCCTACAATTAAATAGTT
>JAUZQA010000525.1 GCA_030705665.1 Bacillota bacterium | reverse complement strand
ACGGCGAGTGATAATGGAAATGCGGTGGGCTTCCCGCCGCTGAGCGGCTGGACGACAAACGGTGATCTCCATACCGCGACCATCCACTATTCTGCAGATGCCATCTACAGCTTTGACATTGATGTCATGGATAAGGCCGGTAATCCTTCGGCAGATTACAAACCTGATCAATTCATTGTTGACCAGACGGCACCGAAAATTACCATTTCAGGTGTGGCGGACAAGTCAGCCAATAAGGGTGATGTTAGTCCGGTGATCGCTTACTCCGATACGAACTTTAATAAAAATGGGGTATCGATTAAGTTAACTGGCGCCAATCGGGGTACAGTGGCGCCTGAGGGAAGTATTGCTGCTACAGCAAACGGCGGTGTCTATACCTTCAAGAATTTTGCGAAGGACAAGAAGGTTGATGATATTTATACATTGACGGCCAATCTGGTGGACCTTGCCGGAAATCAGACCACACAAACGATTAGGTTCTCAGTCAATCGCTTTGGTTCTGTATATGCTTTCGATGATTCCTTGAAAAAAATCGAAGGCAAGTATGTTAAGCATGAAAAAGATGTGGTGGTGAACGAAACCAATGTCGATAAGTTGAAGCCTGAAACGGTTAAGATCAAGCTGATAAAGAATGGCACACCGTCTGATTTGACGGAGGGAAAAGATTTTACGATTACCCATTCAGGCGGGGACGGTATGTGGAGTCAGTATAAATATGTCGTGAAAAAGGAACTGTTTGCTGACGATGGCAAATATTCTGTTTCCCTCTATTCAGAGGATGCGGCCGGTAATATTAATGAGAATATAGATGAAAGCAAAAAAGCAGAAATTTCATTTGGGATTGATAAGACTGCGCCAGTGGTCATTCCAGTGGATTTTGAAAGCGGCAAGGAATACCCAATTGATAAAAAATCTGTCACTGTTTCGATTAAGGATAATCTCGTTCTAAAGGGTGCAAAAATCTATTTAAATGGTAAAAAGGTCGCGCAAAAGGTGGATGGCGAAAACTATACCTTCACGATTCCAAGCTCTAACTCCAAGCAGAATGTAAAAATTGTCGCCGTCGATACAGCAGGGAATGAATCTGTAAAAACCGTAAATGACTTCTTGGTATCCACAGATCCAATCGTTCGCTGGTATAACGATACCCCGTTATTTATGGGGTCGATTGGCAGCGTTGGTGCAGCGGGGGCGCTGGCCATCTATCTGGCTGCCAGGAATATGAGGAAAAAACAGGAAGAATAGGAGGCTTTGGCAGGTATGCATCACGAAACATTGATCATTGTGCTCGTTTCCGCTTGTTTGCTTGTAAACCTCATTACTTTGGCCGTGGTGATCTTGTCTTATAAAAGCAGGCGGGCAATTGAGCAGGCTGCAAGGTTACAAGTCGCGGCAGCCGTAAGTAAAGAAGCTCCGCGAGTACAAGGTATCGTATTTTGCCGCAGCTGCGGCAGCCAGTTTGATTCAACATTGGCTGTTTGTCCGTATTGCAGGACAACTCGATAAATAAAAAAGGCAGTTCCAATCATTTTAGTGGAACTGCCTTTTAAGTTCGGGTAATCCACGAGGGATAGAGGTTATATGACGCCGGATCCCATAACAAAGATAAGAGAAGTGGCACCATAGGGCCCATATGATGTCAGAACTCATGGAAAAGGCAAGAGAAGTAGTATCATTGAGGGTGATTCAATATCCATACGGGATATGGGGCATGCCCGCGGAAGGTTTCACTATCAATTAAATTTTGAAAAATTACAAAATTATGAACTTTATCCGAACCGTATCCTTCAGACGAACATTTTGTAGTAAGTTAAAAATAGGAATTCTGATTGGGGGAAACAACCATGGAAAAAGACGAAATGGAAAAGACAACGGCTGAAATGAAACAAGCTGGAGAGGGACAAAAAAGAAGCAACAACAGTTCCTTTCATAGCTTAAATGAACTGTTGCAGGTAGCAATGGATATGGGCGATCAACGGGTTATAGATGCTATTAAGAAAAAAATGGAAGAGTAGTTCAGTCGAAATGACTGGACTATTTTTTTCAAGCAATAAAGACAGACAAAAAGTAGCCATATGTAGATTCTGTGAAATGTATAGTTAGTATGAAAAGTATGATTTATCATACTTATATGCAGGAGGTGCATATTGATGTTGAATCATGGAAAATTTTTTGGAACTACCAGTATGGGAGAAAGAGGGCAGGTTGTTATTCCATCCGATGCAAGAGAAGAATTAGATATCCAGCCAGGTGAAAAGTTTGTCGTGTTTGGCGATGCCAGAAAAGGTGCTGTCATCCTTGTGAAGTCTGAAATCTTGAATAAATTTGCGAACTTTTTCTTTACCAAATCAAAGAGATTCGAAAAAATCGCCAAGGAAATCCTGGATAAAACAGAGAGTGAACCAGAAGAAGAAGAGTAATACATAAACAACAGGACAGCACGCAGGCTTGTCCAATGAAAATGGCAGCAGAAGGAGTGGACAAGAATGCGGGAGTTGGCACGGTTATTACGCAATAAAAGATTTCGCGTCACTTTTTTTATGTTTATTGGCTTTTTTATGCAATTCTGGTGGCTTGGAAAAATAAAAAAGTTTTTAAATAAAGATAAAAGAGAGGCCAGATACAAGAAGGTATATACAAGGCAGGCAAAAAAGTTTGCGAAAACAGCTGTTGACTTAGGAGGGCTGATCATCAAGCTCGGACAATTTGTCAGTTCAAGAGTCGATATTTTACCAAAAGAATACACAGACATTTTATCCGAGCTTCAGGATTCGGTTGCGCCGGTCGAGTCGAAGATTGCCGTAAAGAGGATTGAAGAAGAGCTATCTGAGTCGATTGATGTCCTGTTTGAAAACTTTAATTATACTCCAGTTGCCGCGGCATCTTTAGGACAAGTCCATAAAGCGATCTTAAAGAATGGTGAAACGGTGGCAATTAAAGTGATGCGGCCGGGCATTGAGGATATTGTAGCCCTTGATTTAGTAACGCTTAAGATGCTGATTCGCTTCTCCCAACGATTCACGAAAGTAGAAAAGTTTGTTGACCTGGATAATGTCTATCAAGAATTCGATGAAGTGATAACGGAAGAACTGGATTATAAAAAAGAAGCAAAAAATCTAGAGACCTTTCGCGATCTTTTTGCGGATTTTCCAGGTGTTTCAGTTCCCCATTTATATGAAGAGTTTTCAACGAGCAATGTGCTTGTTATGGAGTTTGTTGAAGGCGTAAAAATAAACGAAATT
>JAUZQA010000524.1 GCA_030705665.1 Bacillota bacterium | reverse complement strand
TGCATTTCTAGAAAAAGGGTTGCTACGGCAGCCTTCTTTTTTTATTGAACTAACCGATAGTTATCTACAGTATCCTCGACAAAAGATTGATAGAATGCACCTTTTATCTTTGTGTATATATATGCCAAGATAAGTGGTTAAGGACTTGACTTGGAGCCTCTGTGGGTACGATTTATCTTGAAAGGCTGAAGCAGTTGTTTCATCAGGCTAACGAGCCTATCATACCCACCTCTACAAGTAAAGTCCTATTTTTGTGTACGTTGAATACGATAAATAATTACTGTAGATAATGCTTCCACAAAGTTAAATATAGGTATTTTTAGTATCTTAAAATACGATGAATACGGGAGGAAAACATACTGTAGATAAGATACGGGTTAGTGGAACAAGGAATGTCAAATTTTAAATAGTTCATAGTTAATATGCTTTTAATCATCGAGGAAAGGTTGTTACGACAACCTTTGCAGCCCGGCTGAGACGAAGCCAATGCTGCTTGGCGTCCCTTAACAAGGTGCTAATTAATGGACACAGATTCCCAATTCTATCCTGTATATCTAAAAAATCAAAGGGAATAGTATTTTATTATGAAGCACTAAGGCAGGTGTTACCATGCAGATTGGTAAATTGGTGGATAAGCTTTTGATTAAAAATGTAGTGGGAAATTCCAATCTTGAAATTCAAGGTATAGAAGTTGATTCTCGGAAAGTAAAACCAGGTGATCTTTTTATTTGTTTACCGGGCATTACTGTTGATGGTCATCGTTTTGCAAATGATGCAGTCGTAAGTGGTGCAGTAGCTGTGTTAATAGAAAAAGACATTGATCTTCCGTCACATATTACAAAAATCCGAGTCTCAGATACACGACTGGCAATGGCAATATTATCTGCCGAATTTTACGGACACCCTACTAGTAAGCTAAACCTCATTGGGGTAACTGGAACGAATGGCAAAACCACAACTACGTATTTAATTGAAAAAATTCTTAACGAAAATAACAAAAAAACAGGTTTGATTGGTACCATTCAAATGCGAATCGGAGAATATACAGAAAAAACATTTAATACAACACCTGAGGCAATCGAACTCCAGCGCTTTTTTAAAAAGATACTTGATCACGGCGGAGAGTATGCTGTTTTAGAAGTCTCCTCCCACGCATTGGATATGGGAAGGGTCCGGGGTTGTAATTTTAAAAGTTCAATTTTCACCAATCTAACACATGATCATTTGGACTATCACGATACAATGGAGAAGTATCGTGAAACAAAGTCATTACTTTTTTCACAGCTGGGAAATACATATGATAATCTACCTAAGGCGGCTATTATTAACTTAGACGATGAAGTATCTAATTATATTGCAAGAAAAACTAGTGCGCAAATCATTACCTATGGAATTCATAACAAAGCTGATGTTCAAGCAAGAGATATTGAGATCACATCGAAGGGAACTTCTTTTGTTGTAGATACATTTAATGGAAGTATTCCTTTAAAGTTACAGTTAACCGGAAAATTCAATGTGTATAACTCCCTTGCAGCTCTCACTGCTTGTCTTGTGGAAGATGTCCCACTTGAACGAATTAAATCAAGCTTGGAGACATTCGAAGGAGTAAGAGGCCGCTTTGAGCGTGTAGAAGCTGGTCAAGATTTTACTGTAATCGTCGATTACGCCCACAATCCGGATGGTTTACAAAATGTATTAAGAACTGCTAAACAGATTACGAAAGGAAAACTCTTGTGCATTGTGGGATGTGAAGGGGATCGTGATCGGAAAAAGCGCCCGGTAATGGCTAATATTGCAGTCGATTATTCGGACTATGCAATCCTAACATCAGATAATACACGATCGGAAGAACCTGAAGATATTTTAATGGAAATGAGCAGTGAACTGATCTCTAAAAATTTACATTCTGGACGGTACAATGTCATCACCGATCGTCGAGAGGCTATTTATCATGCAATCGAAATGGCTAGGCAAAATGACTGCATTATTATTACTGGTAAAGGTCATGAAACGAACCAAATTATCAAGAACAATCAATTTATTCCATTTGATGACCGCGAAATCGCATTTGAATGTATAAAAAATAAAAGAATTTTATTTTAATCATGCTGGCTCGCTTTTTAAAAAATTCCCCAGATTCTATTTGACCATTGGTAATTATGGAGGTGGGCAGGTACTGTAATGTCATCATCAAAAAAAGACTTAATTTCAGGGGCATTCTCTCTAGCAACAGCAGGAATTATTTCAAAAATACTTGGTATTCTCTATATCGTGCCGCTGCAGAACATGGCCAAAGATTATGTAATGGGTTTATATCAAATAGCTTACTCCATTTATTTAGTGATGATAATGGTTTCTACAGCCGGAATCCCACTAGCAATGTCTAAACTGATATCAGAACGAATTACTTTGGGTGATTCCTCAGGAGTGGATCAAATGTATCGTGTGGGAGCCCGTTATTTGACAGTAACAGGGGTTGTTTTCTTTGCTATAATGTATTTCTCTGCTGGTTGGTTAGCTGTTTTAATGGGTGATTCGGGTAGCTCAAATGCAATTCGTGCTCTTTCCTTTGCACTGCTAATTGTGCCACTTTTAGCTGCTATGCGTGGGTATGTACAGGGACATCAACTCATGGATGTCTCAGGCAATGCTCAAATCATTGAGCAGCTGGTAAGAGTAGCTACCATTTTATTCGGTGTGTTTTTTAGTATGAAATTGAGAGTTTCATCAGAGGTGACAGCGGCGGTAGCAACATTTGGCGCGGTCCTTGGAGCGCTCGCAAGCCTTTTCTTTATCAATCGCCATGTAAAACAAATTCATCGGAGAGATAGGAAAAAATTTTGGCCGCACTCAGCGAAAACAAATCAACAAGTATTTTATGAAATTCTTAAAGTGTCAATTCCGATAACTCTTACCTCACTTGTTCTGCCTCTCTCCCAAATTGTGGACAGTTTTACGATTATAAACTTATTAATGTATGGATTTCATTGGAGTAAAGATATTGCTACGTCTGAATACGGAATATTTACTGCACGGGCACTAAGGCTAATTGCATTGCCTCTTTCCATTGCAGTTGCTGTCGGTACTTCAATCATGCCTTCCATTTCTGAAGCAATTGCATCTAATAATATCAAGAGGAGAGATGAACGTATTGTTGATTCGTTTCGATTGACCAGTTTTTTTTCCTTTCCTGCAGCTATCGGAATATACTTGTTAGCAGGTCCCATAGATATTGCACTGTTTCAAGA
>JAUZQA010000523.1 GCA_030705665.1 Bacillota bacterium | reverse complement strand
TCCTCTGTTTATGGCATGGGACGTGCAGCCGGTAATTGTAACACAGAACTCCTGGTAGGCTCCATTCCAAAACCAAGATATGAGGTTAAGCCAGTTCTGGGGATCATCGAAAAACATATGCTGGAAATGCGTCAAAAGTGGGAGTGGGGATATATCATTCCTTACATGATTTCTGGTCTTCTTAATGAGCATCCTCGTGTTGCGATGGCATACCGTGAGAGTAATGATCGTGATAAGTTTGTAGATTTTTATGACAAGGTAACTTCGCCAGAAGCATCAAATCCTTCTACATTAAAATAAGTGGCTTTTATGAAAATTCTAGGGTCAGTCATCTTTAATGGACAAAAGTCTAATTATGATGGCTGATATTTTTTTACCTTATCATTCTTTGACCAGCGCTCAAATATATTTTTATAGTATAATAATTAGAAGTATTAATAGAAAGGAAACAACTAGAAATGACATATAAAATGATTGTCCTAGATTTAGATGATACATTGCTGCGTGATGATTTGACCATCTCACCACGGACAAAGCAATCTCTGATGGAAGCACAAGAAGCGGGCGTAAAAGTAGTGCTGGCATCTGGACGGCCAACAAGCGCGATGCTACCTATTGCCAATGAACTTTGTTTAAAAGAATATGGCAGTTTCATTCTTTCGTTTAATGGAGGAAAAATCATCAATTGCCAAACAGGTGATGAGTGGTTTAGCTCTACATTGCCAATTAAAACAGTTCATCAATTATACGAAATTAGCCAACGTGAAAATGTGTGGATTCATACGTATGTCGGTGAAACAATCATTGTGGAAGAACCAAATCAGTATACCGATATTGAAGGGGAATTGACGAAACTTGATATAAAAGTGGTAGACAGTTTTATCAATGCCGTGACAGAGCCTGTTGTCAAGGTATTAATGCTTGAGGAACCTTCGATTCTTGCAAAAGTGGAAAAGAAGCTGCAAAAGGAACTAGCAGGAAGCTTAAGTATTATGCGTTCAAAACCGTTCTTTCTGGAGTTTACTAGAGCGGGTGTTACAAAAGGGACAAGCTTAGACAGCCTCATTCAAGAGCTTGGCATTAGCCGAGATGAGGTTATTGCGATAGGGGACAGCAATAATGATCTGTCGATGATACAATTTGCCGGTCTTGGGGTTGCAATGGGCAATGCTTCTGAAGCAATAAAAGCCCAGGCAGATTTTGTAACAGATACCAATATGAATGACGGTGTTGCGAAAGTTGTTGAAGAGTTTATCTTAAAAACAGTACCAGTTAGCCTTTAATAAGGGGAATCGGCGTTTACATCGTATCTTGAAAAGATTTTGGAACAAAGACGTGAAAAATTAACTAGCTGAACTTTTTGTAAATATTCTATGAAATCGACAAAGATTTTTCAATGGATGATTTATAATGAAGGTAGTGGCAATCTATTAATGTCCAGAAAGATTTTCCTACAATTAGTAAAAGGGAGATGTAATAGTGGATTTTTATGAAAAATTACCTGCTGATTTTTTAGTTGCTTTTTACGATGAAATGATGAAAAACATTGAAAAAGGCTTATTAACAAAAACGATGTATTATGAATTAGGGCTAATTATTTCAGTTGCCAGTCAAAGGGGTATTACGTTAGGACAACCATATGATTTTGAACAAATCGTGGATCAAAAGGAGTTGGATAATTTTATCGAAAACACTTATAGGTGTAACGATATAAACGAAGATTCACTCCATCTCTCTAACTAGGAAAATTCAATCTACCTGATATTTTCATTTCGAGTGGATGGAAGCCGTTGAAAGGTAGAGAAGGGGATCAAGGATAAGGTTGGTAACATCTTTTTTACAAAGGATACAAAAAAAATTGACATTCATTATAAGGGATATATAATGATAATAATTCTAGATGAGAGGTGAAAAAGATGAGTACTATTTCTTTATCGAAAGAAAAACAACAAAGTGTCTTAGCGAAAGTATATGCCTATATGTTCATAGGGCTTTTGATAACTGCGTTAACTTCATACGAAATATCACAAAACTTGGCAGCACTTCAATTAACAAAAAACACATTTTTTCTTATTGTGCTCTTTCAATTAGGGCTGGTCGTTGTATTTAGCTTTTTTATTACAAAAATTCATCCAGTCATAGCAACTGGTTTGTTTATCGTATATTCCATTTCTACGGGCGTTGTTCTTAGTCTAATTTTGCTCGCTTACACGCAATCAAGTGTTACCTCAGCATTTGTAACTACTGCTGGAGTTTTCGGGTTATCAAGTTTTTATGCTATAACAACGAAAAGGAATTTGAACAGCTGGGGTGGCTATCTGTTCATGGGTTTGATCGGGCTTATCCTTTCTTCTGTGGTCAATTTCTTTATTGGAAGCGGTCCGATGGATTTTGTGATTAGTGTCATTGGTGTTGTTTTATTCATAGGGCTAACTGCATATGATACGCAAAAAATTACAACAAACAGAGCCTATGCCACTTATCCAGTACTTGGTGCATTTATTTTGTATCTCGACTTTATCAATATGTTTCTGTACATTCTCCGGTTGTTCGGTACAAGAAAATAGAAATCAAAGGCTATCTGATTCAGATGGCCTTTTTTTCATGAAAAAAGGTGTCATCATGTTTTACTCATTGATTCTTTGTGTTCAGAGTTGATAGTGATTCGATCATTTATGAACCGAAAAAGTGGCGGCAGTAGAATAAGGATCGTCATCAATCTAAACGATTGAACCGCTAAAACAAAAGTAGAGTCGGCATGAAGAGCAATGGCGGTCGTTGTCATTTCAGCTACTCCTCCGGGTGCAAAGGCTAAAATACATGTTACGAGTGGTATATGAGTGATCTTTGAAATTCCTACTGAAAGTATACATAAAAGTATAACAAGGCTTGATGTACTGATTAAACTAACAAAGAAAGTTTGCCCAAGTTCTTTAAACATTTTCATACTTACACGGGAGCCTATGCTTGATCCGATTAAAATTTGCGCCAATATAATAAGATTATGAGACCAAAGAGCCTTAACTCCATCCTTGAATACAAGTGTGCCGATAAATTGAATAAATGTTACTCCTAGCATGCTTCCGATCAACCACGGGGCAGGCATTTTTATTTTCTTTCCTATCAAAGCACCCACACATGCCCCTATAATTAAAACAGCCGTCCAAAACGAACTGAACAGCGAATAACTTAGGTGATTAATGGGATCGATTTTTCCAGAATGGGTAGGCAGAACACCAACAATTAAGGGGAGGATC
>JAUZQA010000522.1 GCA_030705665.1 Bacillota bacterium | reverse complement strand
GTTTGGGCAATTTTAATGGAATAAAAGCGAACGCCCAGCCAGATGAGACCGGATCAGGCATTATTTTTCAAACAAAGGAAAATACCGTTTACATTGTAACCAATCATCATGTGATTGAGAATAGTTCCAGAATTGTCGTCTCGCTCTATAATGGTGTAAAGACGGATGCAACATTGGTGGGGGCGGACGATTTATCGGATCTTGCCGTTCTGGCAATTCATTCAAAGGATATTACCCATATTGCTCAATTTGGCGATTCATCCACGATCCATCCCGGGGATCCGGTATTTGCAATCGGTGATCCGCTTGGACTCAACTTATCAAGAACCGTCACATCGGGTATTGTGAGTGGGACCAATCGAACCATTTCCGAGACGACGTTGGATGGTAATTGGGGTATGAATGTGATTCAGACGGATGCTGCCATTAGCCCTGGTAACAGCGGTGGTGCCTTGCTCAATGATCAAGGCTTGGTCATGGGAATCAATACGTTAAAAATTGCAAAACAGGGTGTTGAAGGTATAGGCTTCGCGATTCCAAGCAATGACGCGGTTCCCATCATCAACCAATTAATCCAAAATGGCAAAATTGAACGGCCATATCTTGGTGCAGACTTTTTGGATGTAAGTGATTTCCCACGAGCCTATTTGAAAAACCTCCCGAAAAAGGTGACGAAGGGCATTGTGATTATTGATCTCGACCCGCAATCTGCTGCGGCCGTCAAAGGATTGAAAAAGGAAGATATTATCGTATCCATGAATGGAACAAGAATGACCAGTTCATCGGTTTTAAGGAAATATTTATATACAAAAATCAAAATCGGGGAAGAGGTAAATATCGGCTTTTACCACAATGGCAAGCTTTTACATATTTCAGTAAAACTTGGTGCGAAAACGGTGAATTAAGCAGTACGAAACCTTAGTAAGAAGATGCTTTACTTTGGATACGGATGAGGTAATTTGGCCTTTCTCTGTCTGAAGATTCCCTAACTACGGACATGACTATGGTAATTTTTAAGTTAGTCTAAAAAGTGGACACAGACAAATGAAATTTATTTTATATACAATCATCATGAATAGGATGAAGAACAAAACCAGACCAGGAAATACGGGAAATGTCCTTCATGAATACGATGAAGGACAAAACCGTGCTGGGAAATACGGGAAATGTCCTTCATGAGTATGATGAAGGACAAAACCAGGCTGGGAAATATGGGAAATGTCTTTCATGAATAGGATGAAGGACAAAACCATGCTGGGAAATACGGGAAATGTCCTTCATAAAAGCTTCATTGATTATTTTTTAATGATTTAAGCCTTCAAAGGTGGGGTAGTTCAACCGGCCTATTTCGAGTCATGAATGAGCCAGTACCAACCCAGCCGCTTCCTGATATTCTGCAGAAAGGTTATCAATGATTTGTTGGACAGAAAGAATTTCTTTAATTTCGTGGACTCTGGCTCCCGCAAAGACAAGTCCATTTTCCACATCACCATTTACAACGTTTAACAAAGAATCCATGGTGCAGAAGCTGTATGAACAATTTTTGAGGCAATCCTGGCATGATTTTATTCTTACTTTGTCAGGACCAGTGATCTTATCAAGGAAAGAATTCGATATCGCTCTTCCCGGCAGACCTACGGACGTTTTAATCAGACGAATATCTTCTTTTTTAGCATCGACATATTTTTGCTTAAAGGCCAAAGGAGCATCACATTCGTGACTCGCGACAAATCTTGTTCCCATTTGTACACCAGATGCCCCCATTTCAAGAGCTTTCAAAATATCCTCGCCAGTCAAAATCCCACCTGCAGCAATGACAGGTATGGAAACTGCTTCGACTACTTCTGGAAGGATCTCAAACATAGGCCTGTCTGTCCCAAGATGTCCACCAGCTTCGAATCCTTCAACGACAACAGCAGCTGCTCCAAGTCTCTCGGAAATCTTAGCCAATTTAGCAGAAGAAACAATAGACAAAACTGGAATCCCAGCTTGTTTTCCCCATGCGTACATATCTCTTGAAATTCCTGCTCCGGAAATAATGAAATCTACTTTTTCCTCGAGAGCGGCTTTCATTTTTTCAGCAAAATCATTCATTGCAAATAAAACATTTACACCAATGTAACCTTGTTTGATCGAGTTTTTGGCTTTGCGAATATGGGCACGCATTTCGTCAACGGAAATTCCGGTACCAGATATAATTCCAATTCCTCCAGCATTTGCAACTGCTGAAGCAAGTTTGCTCAATGATATACCTACACCCATACCACCTTGGAGAATGGGTACTTTTGGAGTCATATGTCCAATTTTTAATTGTGGAAAATTCAAGGAAATTCCTCATTTCAAATGGTTATTTATCAATCTATTTGAAGTTTAACAAGATAATTAGGGTTCCGATAGTTACGTTTGTCATTAGTTTTTCAAGTTGGATATTTACCCTATTTACATAGGGTTTACAAGATATGACAAGCTGTTTCAGAGTCTTAAAAAACAAAAAATTAAGAAATAAATGGTATAATAGAAATCTCACAAATGAAGGGGGAACTGAATATGAATCTATTAGTAGCCGTCATTATTTCGGTGATTGGAATTGTGGCAGCGATCGGAATTAGAGGCCAAATGGATTAAAAGAGGACCGCAATTGTGCGGTTTTTTTTGTTGTTTTGCGTATCGCTGGGCTATATGACTCTTAAAACCTTCACGTTTAATAGAACAATTAAAATTATCTTAATATTACGTCAAAATCTCAAAAGATGTGGTATGCTTTCCATACTCAAACTTTTTCGAGGAGGTATATCATGTTCAGAAAAGCGAATAAAGGTGCTATGGTGGTCGGTCTGGCTGCCGCTGTCTCCCTCTCTTTGGCTGGTTGTGGAACAAGCCAATTGGCAGAAACAGCTAAGGCTGCTGGATCCAAGACCGTTCAAACAGCCTACAATCAATATATCGTTGTTGAAGCGGGTGCAAAACTCGGTACTGACGGGAAGAAGCACGATGCTTTTATCAATGGTGATATACATATCACTCAAAACCAGCCAGTTACACTTCACTTCTTAAATTATGATGATGCGGAACATACCTATGTTTCACCTAAACTTGGACTAGGTGTAAAAATCAAAGGCTCCACTAAGAAAGGCCAACCGCAAGAGACCAGCTATACATTTACCCCTTCCAAATCGGGTACGTTCCCTTGGAATTGTACGGATGCTTGCGATGATACCGAAGAATGGTCCATGTCGCAGCAAGGTTTTATGACAGGAAAGATTAC
>JAUZQA010000521.1 GCA_030705665.1 Bacillota bacterium | reverse complement strand
GGTCTTCCCTACTCCACCTTTTCCTGTAAAAAATAAAAACTTTGTGTTCTCAATCATTTTCGGGTCAAAAGATTGAAACATAATTTTCACTTCTTCCTATTAAATCAATTTGTGTTGGACTTTTGTTTGCTTGATCAGTTCCTCAGCTTTTACTCCAAACCACTCAGCAAATTCCTCGTTAGTTGGGTAAGCTCCAATTTTAGCAATCTTGCCTTCAACTAAGGTTATTGGGAGTGAATCTGGCCCCTGTTCATTGAGGGTTTTGTTCACCTCTTTGTTCTCAACAAACATTGCTGGTTCAAATCCTAGGTTATATCGTTTGATGTCGCATCCTTTTTTCTCTAATAAAAAGATAGCTGTAGCAACTCTGGTTAGCTCTGGGTCTACACTTGGACCACAAACTCCCGTGGGACAACATAAAGCTGGGTCAAAAATTTCTATTTTACTCATAAAATGCTCCTCCTAAAGAAATTAAATATAAGTACTCACTTATATAAGTGATAAAGGTAAGGCCAAGAGTCAAGATCCTCTTGGCTTATTTGTCTTACTCACCAGTTTCCGCAAAACGCTTAATACGGTCACCAATTTGATCACGAACTCGTTGGAATACTGCCCATTTTTCAACATCTGTCCCTTGTGCTTTTGCCGGATCATCAAATCCCCAATGAACCCGTTTTACAGTTGGCGGGGTAACAGGGCATTTATCCGCAGCATCACCGCAGAGGGTTACTACTAAATCAGAACTGTTAAGATACTCAAGATCGATAAGGTCAGATGTATGATTTGAAATATCAATTCCTGCTTCTTGCATCGCTTTTACAGCATTTGGGTTCAATCCGTGTGTTTCAATCCCCGCACTTCTTACTTCCCAATTATCACCTAAATATTGTTTTGCCCAACCTTCCGCCATTTGGCTGCGGCAAGAGTTTCCTGTACATAAGAAGTAAATTTTCTTTTTGTTTTCCATGTTGAATTCCACCTTTAATTATTAGTTTTAGGCTGCATTTTCTTTAAAGTACTTTCGTTTAAACCAAAATGCTACGTTTACCAATCCAATCATGACAGGCACCTCTACAAGTGGTCCAATGACCGCTGCAAAGGCCGCACCAGAATGGATTCCAAACACTCCAACAGCCACAGCAATCGCTAACTCGAAGTTATTACTTCCAGCTGTAAATGAAAGGGTTGTAGTGACAGCGTATCCTGCTCCAATCTTTCTTCCCATGAAAAAGGATACGAAGAACATAACTACAAAATATACCAGCAATGGAATGGCCACACGAACCACATCTAATGGTAAGCTTACAATCATGTTTCCTTTTAAAGAGAACATGA
Source organism: Bacillota bacterium (assembly GCA_030705665.1). The sequence goes on along the minus strand of JAUZQA010000521.1, from coordinate 1,938 downwards.
AAATGATCGTAAATAGTAAGGCAACTAACGTAATTGGGCTTATTTTAGGAACAAATACTTTTTCATACCATTGTCTGCCTTTTGCTTTTACCAATGTAAAGCGTGTTATCATTCCAGCTATAAATGGTATACCCAGATAGATGAAAACCGATTTTGCCACTTCTCCCATTGTAATGTTTACTATAGCCCCATGTATTCCGAACCATCCTGGGATGATTGTTACAAACACATAAGCATACACAGAAAAGAAGATTACCTGGAAGATGGCATTGAATGCTACAAGTCCAGCAGCATATTCCGTATCTCCTTTAGCAAGGTCATTCCAAACGATAACCATTGCAATACAACGTGCCAAACCAATCAAAATCAGACCAACCATGTACTCTGGCTTATCAGGAAGAAAGATGATGGCTAATAAAAACATGAGAATTGGTCCAATGATCCAGTTTTGCACCAGTGATAAAGAAAGAACCTTTACATCTTTAAAAACTCGGCCAATCTCTTCATAACGAACTTTTGCAAGTGGTGGATACATCATTAAGATTAAGCCTATTGCTAGTGGAATCGAGGTCGTTCCAACCTGTAAACTGTTCAATCCGCTCGCAAAGCCTGGAAAAATATATCCAATGCCAATTCCGACTGCCATGGCCAGAAAAATCCAAAGCGTAAGGTACCGATCCAAAAAAGAAAGGCGTTTTTTCCCCGTTTCATTACTCATTTTTCTCTCAACTCCCATTTTTTTATGTAAATCTAGCAACCGCACCGAAGCGTCGGATTACTTTTTTCTATTTGTTTAATTTTCTCTGTCTGGTCGGGTACATGTTCTAAAATGTCCTTAATAAGTCCAAATAAGTCACTTTGTAAATTAAGGGAATAATAAATCCATTGGCCTCTTCTTTCTTCTTTAACAAGCCCGGCGTCCTTTAGCTTACGAAGATGTTGGCTGATTGACGGCTGACTAGTATCGAATACTTCTTGAAATTCACATACACAGCATTCTCTAACTTTTAAAATTCCTACGATGGTTAAACGTGTTTTATCGCCAAGTAATTTTAAAACATTGGAAACTTGCTCCAATTCAACAGTTGGCTTTAACAAAATGAACACCTCCCTTAAATAACAACTTACATATGTAAATTCCAGCCAAATACAGTTTAGACATTGAAAAAAATCAATATATAATTATACACTTATATGTTAAACCAATTAAAAAATGAATTCAAGCAGTCTAAGATTAAGTTATTGTAAATTGAACAAAAAATAATAGAAGCAGTAACCTTAATGCTTACACGGATTTTTTGCATACAAAAAACACCCCATGTCCCCTCTGCCTTGTGACTGTCCTCACTGACCAATTTGGTCGATAAACCTATAATGATTTTTGTCTAACAAAAAATGAAGGTTCGTGAAAAAATGACAAACAAATATGTTCCATCCCGATTTAATGCTCTATCACAAACAGACGACGATGGAGTGGTACTCTTTAATAGTTATACTGGTGCCATTACTTACTTTTCAGATAAAGAAAAGCAGTCTGTCTTATCTTCTTTAAAAAGAACTGGCACAGATACATTAGAAAATGAAATACAAGAAGACTTATATAATAATGGATTCTTAGTTTCAAGTACTATTGATGAAAAAAAACGGGCACAATTCCTGCATCAGTCACAGCATCGCACAGATATGATGCATCTTGTCCTGATGCCAACTGAAGCTTGTAACTTCCGCTGTACATATTGCTACGAAACGTTTGCGCGTGGAAACATGAATCAAAAAATTATAAACGGATTAAAAACTTTTGTTCAAGAAAAGGCATCTGTCTTATCCTCCTTGCATATTAGCTGGTTTGGCGGTGAACCATTAATCGCATTAGATGTCATCGAGAAGCTTTCCGAGTCTTTTTTATCGGTCACAAAGCAAAACAATATCCATTACTCC
>JAUZQA010000520.1 GCA_030705665.1 Bacillota bacterium | reverse complement strand
ATTGTTAAGCCGTTATTAGGGCTGTCGACAAGGCCAATAAATCTATCCAGATTTTCTTTATTTGTAATAATCCGTGGAAGACCAAAGATATCCCATGGCGGATCATCCGGATGGATCGCCATTTTGACATTTGCTTCGTCGGCAACTGGGATAATTTCTTTTAAGAAATACTCAAGATTTTCCCATAATTTTTCATGATCGACATTTTTATAGTGATCAAATAATGTTTGAAGTTCTTCTTTTTCATAGCTTGTATCCCAGCCAGGAAGTGATAATTCCCCCGTTAGCGGATCCATTTTGTCAACAACTGATTCTTCAAAAATTAAGGCTGTTGAGCCATCTGGTAAACGGTAATCTAATTGTGATCGAGTCCAGTCAAAAATTGGCATAAAGTTATAACAAATGACGGGAATGCCAGCTTTACCAAGATTGCGGATTGTTTCTTTATAGTTTTCAATGTATTGATCACGAGTAGGAAGACCAATTTTAATATCTTCATGAACAGGCACACTTTCAATAACGGAAATATGCAGTCCAGCAGCTTCCACCGTGTTATTTAATTCTTGTATTTTTTCTAATGGCCATGACTCCCCAACAGGGATATCATAAATGGCTGTTACAATTCCCTTCATCCCTGGAATTTGACGGATATATTCCAAAGATATAGAGTCAGTAGGTCCGTACCAGCGAAAACCCATTTCCATTGTGTTATTCCTCCTTGTTATTGAACTTCCATGTTAAAGTAATTTTTTGCGTTGTTATAACAAATATCCTTAATTAGTCTTTCTAATAATGCTTGGTCATCTGGAACTTCCCCATCTTCAACCCATGTTCCGATTAAATTACATAAAATTCGACGGAAATATTCATGGCGGCTGTAAGAGATAAAGCTTCTAGAGTCAGTTAGCATACCGACAAAATGGGCAAGCAGCGCTTGATCGGCGAGAGCAGACATTTGTCTGATCATACCCGGCTTTGTATCATTAAACCACCAGCCGGAACCAAATTGAATTTTACCAGCGATACCTTCATTGTTGATTTGGAAATTCTGAATCGTCGTTCCAATCAAGTCATTGTAGACTGGGTTAAGATTGTAAATAACCATTTTGGGAAGCGCATCTTCTTGTTCCAAAGCATTTAGCATGGCATTTAATGGTTCAGCCACTTCACCTTGGTCGCTGATTGAATCAAATCCAGTATCAGGACCTAACTTTTGAAACATTTTTTCATTATTATTTCGAATTGCTCCAAAATGAATTTGCATTGCCCAGTCTCGTTTTTTTAGACATTTTGCCAGGTGCAAGAGGATCGCTGTTTTAAATTTCGTTTCTTCTTCTTTATTTACTTTCTTACCGGTGCGGCCTGCTTGGAAAATAGGTTCTAATTCACTTTCTTCAAAAGCAGCAAATGGGATTTCAGCAATACCATGATCAGAAATTCGGCAGCCTCGATCATGAAAGTATTGAACTCTTTCTTCAAGTACTTGTAAATATTCAGCAAATGAGGAAATTGTTTTATTCGTTACCTTCTCAAGCTTATTTACAAATTCAACAAAGGTATCTTTATTAATTTCCACCCCTTTATCGGGACGGAAAGTTGGGAGCACGGTTACACCAAAATCTTTTTGCTGTTTAATTTGCTCATGATAATAAAGGTCATCTGTTGGATCATCTGTCGTACAAATGATTTTTACATTTGAGCGTTTTATTAAGTTTTGTACCGAATAATCATCGTGGCTTAAAAGTTCGTTACACTGATTATAGATTTTTTCCCAACTGTCACCATTTAGCAATTCTTCGATCCCAAAGTACTTTTTCAATTCAATATGTGTCCAGTGATACAGGGCATTTCCTACTGTATACGGCACCGTCTCAGCCCATGCCTTAAACTTCTCCTCGTCACTGGCATCTCCTGTAACATAACGCTCATCGAGACCATGTGCCCTCATTGCTCTCCATTTGTAATGGTCCCCATACAGCCAAAGCTCTGTTATATTTTTAAACTTTTTATTTTCAGCAATTTCCTTTGGAGATAAGTGACAATGATAATCATAAATAGGCATTTCCTTGGCATATTTATGATACAAATCAACGGCTGTTTTATTATTCAACATAAAGTTCTCATGAATAAACGCTCCCAATTAAAGCACCCTTTCTATTGAATACGTCGAATCCTTTATTTAAACATTTTGCTCATGAAGTTTTCTTATTGTACTGCCTTTATGGATGCTAACTTATCCATAAACTGACTGGCAACGTTTTGAACTGAACTGTAATCCCCAGCTGTAACACCCTTTGTAAGGGCACTGCCAATTCCAACAGCAAATGCTCCATTATTGACCCACTTATCAATATTGTCCAGGCTTACTCCGCCGGATGGCATTAATTGAACATGAGGGATTGGTCCTTTGACATCTTTAATAAAGGAAGGTCCTAATAAGCTTCCTGGAAAAAGCTTGCAAACATCTACACCAAAAGTTAATGCTTGCATGATTTCAGTTACTGAGCCGCAGCCTGGTAAATACGGGATTGCATAACGATTGCACATGGTAGCAATCGCACCATCAAAGTGCGGACTAACTACATAACGAGCACCCTTCATGATCGCGATTCTTGCGGTTTCCTCGTCTAAAACAGTACCAGCGCCAACAATCATTTGCGTCTCTCCCAGCCGGGAAAGTTCAGCAATCGCATCTTCAGCTCCTGGTGTTGAAAAAGTAACCTCAAGGGAACGAATCCCGCCTTTATATGCCTGCTTCGATATTTCAACCGCCTCTTCTTTGTTTTTACCGCGGATTACTGCTACTAAATATCCTTTATGCATTTCATTTAGTACTTCGTATTTTTGTAACATTGCTATCACCTAGCCTTTTCTATTTTCAAAACTCAATTTGGGTTCACGTCATTATAAATAAATACTCTTTTGAGAATTATTCATACAACGTTAGGTTGTTTCCCATTTGCCAAAATATACTTGTTACATCTGAAACACAGTACAGCTTAAAAAGCGGTTTTATAATCCACTTCAGCTCCTTGTATACTTGTATACTAGCACATTTAAAAGTTTATTTCTAGTATAAAATAGCTTTTGTAAAAAAAATTTTTTACCGCTTTCATAAGAACATTCCAATTGCAGATCCTAACATCTGAATCTTAAATAGATATAAACGCAAAAAAACCGGCATCCTATTTTAATAGGAATGCCGGCGTTTTTTCAAAGTAATCCAGGTATGGACTATCGTCACTATACAAGACTTCCCAGGTTTTAATGGGGTCAAGTATAT
>JAUZQA010000052.1 GCA_030705665.1 Bacillota bacterium | reverse complement strand
GTTTTTAACAAGAGAATATCTTGGCCTGGAATCCATCGTGTAGGTGATTATTTCCCCATTAAATAAATCTAAAATTGGGGATAAATAGAGCTTTTCGCTAAACAATTTAAATTCTGTAATATCCGTTACCCACTTAACATTTGGGTTTTCAGCTTCGAATTGGCGCTCCAGAATAATTCGGTGCAGTTTTGCCGACTTCTCCTTTATAAGAGCGATCTTTTTTCATACGAACAATGCTCTTTAATCCTAACTCTTCCATTAATCTTTGGATTTTTTTATGATTCACTCTATGCCCTCGGTTCCTTAACTCATCCCTAATACGACGGTATCCGTAACTTCCTTTATGTTCGGGTGTATAGCTTGTTTAGGATGTTTCTTATAATCCTTCTTCCCCTTTCTACTGATATTGCATTACCCAATTGGCTACCACTTGTTTAGATGTACCCATGGATTCCCCTATAGAACCAGCAGTCTCTCCGCCTTCTAAATATCTTTTAACTGCGGTTAACTTTTCTGCTGCAGTAAATTTAGTCATATAAAAAACTGCACCCCTTATTGTTAGAATGTGTCTAACAATTGGGGTGCAGTTCACACAATGGGCAGCTTTTTTATTTTGATGCTAATCTCCTAATCGACTAAATTCCATTCCGGAACCAAATAGCACCAATCATAGTTCCGTATTGGTGTTCTTTGACACCACCATCAGCTCCCAAATCGTCAAAATTCACCGTATTTCTTCATAAATGAAAGTTGGCACATATCTTGCAAGTAACATAATGACATTTAAATAAATTTTGAGAAGGAGTGAAGTGTATGCGCTTAATTAATTCATTAGCGGTGATTATCAACGATAAATGCACTGGCTGTAAAATTTGTTCACAAGTTTGTCCAACTTTGGCGATTACAATGGAACCCGTTCCAGGAAGCAAAAATAAGAAACTTGCAGTGGTCGAAGAGGAACATTGTACGGGGTGTACTGCATGTGAACAGCGCTGTCCGTTCGATGCCATTGAGATGGTTAATTTGAAAGAAACACGCACGATTGGTGTTGATATTAGCCAATCGAATTATGAAGAAATTCAAAAGATATGCTATGACGCACATCTTCATCCGGAGCAAATCATTTGCTACTGTACGAGCACACGTGCCGATGAAGTAGCTGCAGCCATTCTTCAGGGTGCAGAGACACCGGATGAAATCTCACGTAGAACCGGCTTGCGTACAGGATGTACTGTAGAATGTTTACAGCCGGCGATTCGTCTCTTACAGGCAGCAGGCAAGGAATTGGAAACACCGTCAGGCCGTTACCAGTGGTACGGAGCGACGCCGACAATTTGGAGTATTCCTGATGAGGTCAAAGAAAAGTATGCAAAACGTGGTTTCCATTTTGATGAGGATATTGAGTTCCTGGAACAGCTGCGAAATGCGCCGCTGTCAAGTGTAACTTGTTCACTTAAAAAGGAGGAAGTGTAATGTACTCACAACCAATTAAACCGCTTGATCCACGACCATCAAGATATGGTGTTGACCCGAAATTAGTCAAAAACAGGTTTGCTGATCTGCCAAATATGACGTCGGTTATGCTAAGTGAGCTGTTCCCGGATGTTCCGGAAGTCATTTATCCAAGTCCTGAAGGTGTGTACTCGATTCGGCGCCATGCTGAGGCTGCCTTGGAAAAGGTGGACTTGTCTATGATTCAGCCGAATGACACCGTGAATATCCTTGCTTCCCACCATGGATTTACACTTCTTGGCGGAGAGCCGTATGCTGAATTATTAAAAACGGTATATGACGTAGTGAAAAAACGTACAGGTGCTAGAGAAGTTCGTTTGCGTGCGGGTGTAGGTCTGCGTTTCAGAGAGACAGAGGAGTATATCAAGCGATTTGGGCTAGATAAACATTTTGACAAAGCGAGGGGGATGGCCCCAATCGATCAAGGTATTCCGATTGAAACGGAAATTGGAACGCTTTACGGCTTGAAATGGACGTATGACGCTAAATGGATTATTCATGTACATAACAGTGATGTTCGTGAAGTTCACTTCCACCGTCAGGTAGACCGTGCCGTTAAGCCGTTCGGTATGTCCTATGCGCGGATTGAAACCCGTTCCACATACCACCAAAATTTGGGGCCTCGCGGAGCCAATTTCACCGCCCGTGCCATCTTTGAATCAGAATTTGTTCAAAGCAAGTTTGTAGGAGCTGTGTTCCTGAATATGTCTCCTAATGGTGTTATCAGCGTTGAAGCAGATAATGATCTGTACAAAATTAACGATACGATTACCCTTGATGGGTTGAGACATTACGGGAAGGTGTTCCAGTTATTAGGTGGAATTGACGAGTGTATTGTTGGGTTGGATTTCCCATGTCCTGTGCCATATGTATTCTCTGCGGGAGTTATTTACTGTAACTTCGTCGGAGCTAACACTGATTTATTCGACCTTGATGTGAGGCTTGCACCGTATACATGGTATGCGGAAGCGATGTATGGCAGGGACGGAAAACCGCTCGTTCCGGATGTAAAACCGGTAAATCCGGCTATTAAAATGGTTGTCCACAACTATGCATGGATTGGATATCCAAGTGCATTCTTTTCTGAGAAAATCCCAACCCTTGTAGTTGGAAAAGAACAGGCAGAACTGTTTGAACATGACTCTCAGAATTTGGAGTATATGAAATATGCGATGATCGCAGAAAACCTGAACGACTCCATGGACTTTGCTTATAAAACAACAGGAACGGACAAAGTCATCGTATTTGACGGTGCAGTGGGCGGAATTAACGTAAGCCGTTCTCTAAAGGATCATTTGTTGGAGATCGCTCCTGAAATCAGTGATAGGGTTGATAACATTCTGATGCCGAAATGGTTAAAGCAAAGAGGAATTTTAGTCAACGCATAGGCATAGGGGGTAAAGCCGAATGGCTTTACCCGTGATCTAGGAAAAATGAAAACGGATTCACACAATGATTAACTTTAGTTATATCAAAAATTTAGGGGGAGAGTTATGTCCAATTTTTCCAGTTCATCAGGTTTGGCAAAGGATCCAAAAACTAGTTCAGCGCTCATCGTAAGCAATGGTCAAATGGTAAAGGCTACAATTGCATCTGTTCTTGGATGGTCATTAGATCTTTTTGATTTATTTATTCTTCTTTATGTAGCCCCTGTGATTGGTCAAGTGTTCTTTCCATCAAACGTTCCGGTTCTTTCACTTGCCGCTGTTTACGCTTCGTTTGCGGTGACACTCATTATGCGCCCAGTTGGTTCTGCCATTTTTGGTGTCTATGCGGATAAACACGGTAGAAAAGGAGCAATGACGGTCGCTTTTATTGGTGTTGGTTGTGCTTCTGCGATATTTGGACTGTTGCCTACCGTCAATCAAATCGGTGTTGCAGCTTCAATTATTTTTCTAATCCTGCGTTTAGTACAAGGAATTTTTGTCGGTGGGGTAGTTGCTTCTACTCATACAATTGGCACAGAATCTGTTCCGGCTAAGTGGAGAGGTACCATGTCAGGTCTAATCGGCGGTGGCGGTGCCGGTTTGGGAGCATTAATAGCTTCTATCATTTATTTAATCGTTTCGCAAATTTTTCCAGGTGAAGCGTTTAATGGCTGGGGATGGAGAGTTATGTTCTTCTCCGGTATCATAAGTGCTTTTGTTGGAATCTTTGTATTCAAATCACTTGAAGAGTCTCCTTTATGGAAGCAATTGAAAAAAGAGCAGGAAACAAATAAGGCTGAACAAAAGCAACCAAAGCCTGAGGAATCACCTGTTCGTGTTATTTTTTCTAAATATCGTTCTGTATTTTTTGTAAACCTGATGATTGTTTTTGGCGGTGGTGCCGGATATTACTTAACATCCGGATACCTTCCAACATTTTTGAAGTTGGTAAATAAAATTAATCCTACTACTGCATCGTTAATTTTGATGGGAGCAAGTGTTGTTGCAATTATATCACCGATCCTATGCGGTTACATTAGTGATCAAATTGGAAGAAAGAAAACCTTTATGATCATTGGAGTTATTAACCTAATTAGCCTTCCTTTATTAGGCTTGGGATTAGGTCACGCAACAAGTATTTCAGCCATTGCTTTATATGCGATTGTGTTCTCAGCATTAGGAAATGCTGGATACGCACCTGTTATGATTTTCTTGAATGAGCGCTTTCCAACAGCCATTCGTTCAAGCGGTACTGGTATTTCATGGAACACAGGATTTGCCCTTGGAGGAATTATGCCAACGTTCGTTTCCCTTGTTAGTGGTGTAACTGGCAGCATTCCTGTAGCACTTGCATGTTTCCTTGGTGGAATTTACCTGATTTTTGTCATTGGCAGCTTAATTGTTCCGGAAACAAAAGGAAACTTCTAATTTACATTAAAAAATTCGGGGGTGAATAGGCATGAGAATGGTCGTAGGGATTTCAGGTGCAAGCGGTGCGATATATGGTGTTCGTACCGTGGAAGCACTATACGGTCTTGGAGTGGAGGTTCACCTCGTCATCAGTGGGACAGCCATGAAAACGATTGAGTACGAAACTAATTATCGTTCACAAGATCTTTACAAGATGGCTGCAGAAGTATATGAAAATAATGATTTGGGAGCCGCTATTTCAAGCGGTTCCTTTAAAGTAGGCGGCATGATTGTCGCGCCTTGCTCGATAAAAACGCTCGCAGGAATTGCCAACAGCTTTAATAACGAACTCTTGACGAGGGCTGCTGATGTTCAGCTAAAAGAACGCAGAAAGCTAGTGCTTCTTTTACGCGAGACGCCGTTACACCTTGGGCATATCCAGCACATGATGAGTGTTACTCAGATGGGGGGAGTGATCCTTCCGCCAGTTCCGTCTTTCTATCATTTACCGAAAACGATTGATGATATCGTCAATCAAAGCGTTCAAAAAGCGCTTGATCAATTTGACCTTGAAGCCAATTTATTTAAGCGGTGGTCGGGGATGGAACAAAGAATAGTGGACAGGTAAAAAATTGATTGGAGAGGTGTAGAAAATGACAACAATAGTTAATCAAAAACAAGCTGTTTATTACAATTATATAAACGGTGAATGGACGGAATCTTCATCCAAAGAATTAATCGAATCTAAAAACCCGGCCACAGGGGAGGTTGTTGCCTATTCGCAAAAGTCAACAGTTCAGGATGTTGAAAATGCCATTGATACCGTTCACCATGCGTTTAATCATAGTGACTGGGGCTATAATCCAAAGCGCCGTTATAATGCGTTACTGGGATTGGCTCAAAAAATGGAAGAGAACAAAGATCATCTTGTCAGAGTGCTGACGATGGAACAAGGAAAGACGATTAATGAGGCACGCGGCGAGATTGGTGGCTGTATCGACACGTTAAAGTACTTTGCAGGTGCTGCCCGCACGGTATTTGGCCGCTCGATTCAGCTGGAGCCAAATAATTTTGGCGTCATTGCTAAGGAGCCAATTGGTGTTATTGGGATTATTAGCCCATGGAATTGGCCGGCCCTTCTGATGGTTCGTGAATTAGCGCCTGCTTTGGCCGCAGGTAATGGCGTGATTGTAAAACCTGCAAGTCTTACACCGGCCATCTCGGTGGAAATCTTCAAATTGATTGATCAAGTTTCTGATTTCACAAAAGGAATTGTGAGCATTGTAACAGGACCTGGCCGTTCGATTGGGGCAGCGATGGGAACCAGCAAAAAAATCGACATGATTAGCTTTACCGGTGATACTTCCACAGGCAAAACCATCATGGAAATGGCCACAAGTAATATTAAGAAGTTGGCGTTAGAATTAGGTGGAAAATCGCCAAATGTGGTATTCGCAGATGCCATTTTAGAGAAGGCCATTCCGACCATCGGCCGCTCAATCTTTAACTCGGCAGGTCAAACCTGTTTTGCGGGCTCCAGATTGCTGGTACATGAATCTGTTAAAGATGAAGTGGTTGCGGGTTTAAAACAGTATGCGGAAAGTCTGAAGGTAGGCAATGGAATCCTTGAGACTACTGATATGGGCCCGGTTGTTTCGCAAAGCCAATTGGATATCGTACTAAATTATATCGAAATTGGCCGCAGTGAAGGAAGAATCGTTACCGGTGGTGAACGCTTAACTGGTGGAGAATACGATAAGGGCTACTATCTAGCACCAACAATTATTGATGAACTGCCATCTTCATCCAGAGTTGTAAAGGAAGAAATCTTTGGCCCGGTACTTGCCGTGCAGTCGTTCTCTACTGATGAAGAAGCAATGGCAATGGCGAATGATTCTGATTTTGGACTTGCTGCCGGTGTTTGGACAACAAACGTTAACCGTGCGATGAAAATGTCTAAAGGAATTAAAGCAGGAACGGTTTGGATTAATTCATATAATAAAAACTTCCCGGAAGCGGAATTTGGCGGCTATAAGCAAAGTGGTCAGGGGCGTACCCGCGGAATTGACGGACTGAATGAATATTGTGAAACAAAACACATTCATTTTGAAATTGATTAATAAAAGATTAATAGGAGGGGATTACCGTGACGGTGGATCAACTGGCAAAGGCAACAAATTTTCAATTTTCATTTAATCTTCCGACCCTTATTGAGTTTGGATATGGAAAGGCGGCAGCACTGGGGCAGAGACTTCAACAGCTTAAAGTGAAGCAGGTATTTTTAGTAACCGATAAAGGTGTCGAATCAGCTGGATTGCTCACTCCTTTAGTAGATTCATTGAAATCAACAGAGATTAAATTTGATATTTTTACAGGTGTAGAGCCCGATCCCAGCTTGGAAACAATCGATTCCGGAGTTGAAGTTTTTCGCCAGAAATCATATGACTGCATAGTAGCGGTCGGCGGAGGCAGTCCAATTGATACGGCAAAGGGGATACGTGTAGTTGCTGCGAACGGAGGAAACATCGGACAATATGCCGGAGTAAACCGTGTTCCGGTTGCTTCGGATATTCCTCTTGTTGCCATTCCTACTACTTCTGGAACCGGCAGTGAGGTGACGATGTTTGGCGTGTATTCTGATTGGCAAAATAACGTAAAGGTAACGGTGACAAGCCGTCACATGGCAGCGACGATTGCGATTGTCGATCCTGCCTTGACGATGAGTTTACCTGCAAAGATGACAGCCGCTTCCGGTATTGATGCCCTGGCACACGGGATTGAAACTTATTTCTCTCTCGGATCAAGCCCCGCATCCGATGCTTGGGCTGTTGAAGGAATCCGTACTGTAAACAAGCATCTGCGCCGCGCAGTCGAGCAGGGTGGGGATGTCGAAGCGCGAATCGGGATGTCACATGGTAGCTTGCTTGCAGGGATGGCATTTAACAATGGATTTTTAGGACTCACCCATGCCATTGGTGCAGCCCTTTCTGGACATTGTCATGTTCCGCATGGTGTTGCGATCGGCCTCCTCTTGCCAAAGGTGGTTGAATTCAATGCGCCTGTCCGTCCGGAAAAAGCGGCAATGATTGGCAAACTGCTGGGGGTAAACGGTGAAAACGAGAAAGAACTGTCTCTTCAAGCGGGTGCTGCTGTTGCAAAGATAGTTGAGGATATTGGGCTGCCAATTTGTCTTAGCCAGGTTGGAGTAATGAAGGAGAAGCTAGTCGATATCGCTAAGGATTCATTCAAGAGCGGGATGATGAAATTTAACCCGCGCCAGCCTTCCGAAGAAGAAATTATAAACCTATTAGAATCAATTTTATAATGGGAAATCTGCTTACGGCCAAAAAGAAGATTTTTTGGACAAAAAGGAAAATGCGTAAGCAGCCAAAAGTAAATAGAGCAATACCAGCAAGGTTTATTGTTGGTATTGCTTTTATTCATTTATTTGTGAGCCGAGGTGAATCAACATGTTTACACAAACCTACACACCAATTACCCCGATTGGATGGTCAGTACTGTTGGGAGTGCTCCCATTATTTATCCTTTGCCTGCTGCTTGTGACGGGATGGATAAAACCTGCATTTACGTACGGTTTGGTCTTGATTCTGACCGCTGGACTTTCAGGGGCCGTATGGAAAATGCCAATTCCAATAATTGGCGGCACTATTTTTTACGGCATTCTTTTCGCGCTTTTTCCGCTATTTTATATGATTTGGAGTTCCATTTTTTTGTTTAAGGTGGCTGAGAAATGCGGATATATAGATTCCATTAAAGATACGTTGAAGCTTGAGGAAAAAGGGATTGAATGGAAAGTGCTGTTGATCGGGTTTGGGTTGACCGCTTTTATTGACAGCACAGCAGGATTTTTAGCTCCCGTCGCAATTGTTACCGCCCTTTTGGTGCAAGTAGGCGTAGAACCGAAGAAAAGTGCCATTGCAACCCTATCTTCCAGCGCCATTCCAGCTGTATTTGGGGCCGTAGGGGTTCCGGTATTGCTTCTTGCAAAGGTGACACAGCAGCCATTACCGCAAACGATCACGCAAATGGTTATCTTTGATTTCATTCCTGCCATTGCAGCTCCTTTCATTACCTGTTTGGCTACATGTGGTCTGCAATCAGTTCGAAGGTTTTATAAAGAGATCATCATTGGGGGCTGCAGTTATGCAGCGGCTACTCTGTTAAGCATACTTTACATTTCTCCGTATTTAGGAGCGATTATTGGTGCAATCACCTACATTGTTGTGATTTTCCTTTTGTCTAAAAAACAAGGAATTTATACTGGTGAGCGGTCAGTTAAAGATTGGGTAAGAAGCTGGTGGCCTTTTGTGCTGTTGACTGTGTGTGTTTCCGTCTGGAACATTCCCGGGCTGCAAACGGCTTTAGGCAGGGCAGGCACAAATTGGCCTATTCCTTTTTTAGACCACAGAATTATAACTGAACCTCCATTTGGTAATGGCTCAATGTCCATCACCTGGAAAAGTACCATTCTGGCTTCACCGGGAACTGCCATTATTTTGACTTCATTATTAACAGCTTTAACATCCGGAATAGGTTTGCGTGCCTGGTTTAGGTTGTTATTCTCTTCCTTGCGTTCAGTGGGGATGGTAGCTTTTAATCTATCAATGATCTCATCTGTTGGATTTTTACTGGTTTACAGCGGTATCTCCGGTACACTTTCCTATCCATTTAGAAATTTGGCAGACGGATATATGGTGGTCGCCCCACTTATGGGATGGCTCGGAACTTTCCTAACAGGAAGCAATGCAGCTTCAATCGCTCTGTTTGGCGGATTACAATCGTATGCAGCCCAGATTACACATTTGCCTGTTGTGGGAATTGCGGCCGGATTTGCCGTGGCGGCGGTAGGAGGAAAGATGCTTGCTCCACAGGCGCTTGAAGTAGCAGTCAAATCCTCCGGATTGGCATCGGGTTCCGAATCCATTCTTCTTAGAAAAATCTTTGCTTTTAGTTTCGTAATTCCCCTTATAGCCATGGGGGTAATGGTGATATGGAAATTAAGTCAAACCAGTTGAGTTCCATAACGGTGTATAAAGGAACCACATTTGGGAGTTAAGTAGTCTATATCGACATCTTTATACATGAATTAACAGTGGGCATAAAACTTGCAATATTTAGATGAAAACCTTTTCATTTTAGGAGGAAATTTTTTATGAAAGCAAAAACATTCCGGACGTGGCTCCAGCATCTCCAATCAAAGGGCCGTTTAGCAGTAATTAATAAAAATGTAAGCTTACAGTATGAGCTTGCAGCAGTTAGCAAAAAACTGGACGGGAAAAAAGCAACCTATTTTACTGAAGTTGAAAACTATTCAATCCCCGTCGTCTCTGGCATTTGTTCCAGCCGTGAAGATTTTGCAGAAGCTCTGGAAACGGATCAATACGGAGTTATTCCAAAGTTTACAGAAGCCATGGCCTCTCCAACACCATGTCAATTAGTGGATTCTAAAAAGGCTCCTGTTAAGGAAAATATCATCCTCGAAGATATTGATTTGATGAAGATGTTACCGATTCCTGTACACCATGAGAAGGATTCAGGCAACTATATTACAGCAGGATTGTTTATTGTTCGTGATCCGGAAACGAGAAAGCAAAACGTTTCTATACATCGTCTCCAAGTTTCCGGAAAGGACAAGCTTGGGATCTTGCTTCTTCCTCGTCATGCTTTTCATCTATACAAGCAGGCGGAGGAAGCCGGGCGGGCGCTTGAGTGTGCAATAGCGATAGGAGTGGATCCGGTAACTTTACTGGCTTCACAAGCGAGTACCCCATTTGGTGTGGATGAATTAGAGATTGCCGGTTCTTTAAAGGGCGAGCCATTGGAAGTCGTTCGCTGTGAAACCGTGGATATTGACGTTCCAGCATCTGCTGAAATTGTATTGGAGGGCAAGATCCTGCCTCATGTTCGTGAGCCGGAGGGACCGTTTGGCGAATTTCCGAAATATTATGGACCACGCAGTGAAAAAGAAGTTGTTCAAATCACTGCTATTACACACAGGAATAATCCAATTTTTTATACGATTGTACCTGCTGGCTACGAGCATCTTTTATTGGGAGGTATTCCACGGGAGGCAAGTCTGCTCCAAACCATTCGGCAAACGGTTCCAAGTGTGAAGGCAGTCCATATGAGCCCAGGAGGAACCTGTCGCTATCATGCCATTGTTTCTATTAAAAAAAGAAATGATGGTGAGGGGAAAAATGCAATAATTGCAGCCCTTGCAAACAGCTTTGATATTAAACATGTCGTTGTTGTTGATGAGGAAGTCGATATTTTTAAAATGGAGGAAGTAGAGTGGGCGGTTGCAACCCGTTTTCAAGCCGAAAAAGATTTGGTTCTTGTCCACGGTTCTCAAGGGTCAAAATTGGATCCTTCTACAGATAAAGGTGTAGGTTCAAAAATGGGGCTGGATTGTACGGTACCATTAAACAGTGAACCAATGCGTTATTTGCGGGTGCATATTCCAGGGTTTGATGAATTGAATACTGAGGATTATGTGAATCCGGAGGCTGTGATTAAATCCGAACACTTAGAATAGTGTATTCCTGCTTGTAATGGTATATGCAATCACTTTTAGTTAGATAAGCTGCAGGTTTTAAGGAGAGTGACATCAAGGACATCAGAATAAAGAAGTTGTCCATGTTTTAATCCATAAAACGGTATATCTCTGGCAACTTTTTTAGATATAAAAGGTATTGAATCAAGTGTTTAAATTCACATTCAGAAACAGGAGGAAATTAATATGTCTGAGAATTCAAATTTGAATGAAGAGCTAATACCTAGTCTGGATAAGACGACTGATGAAGTAGCATGGGATTTATATCGAAAAGCGATTCGTTTCGGCACCTGGGATCCAGCTGCTATTGATCTCAGCCAGGATAGAAAAGATTTTGAAGAGTTAAATGAGGATCTAAAAGGTTATCTTATTCATTTCTGTACAGGATTTTTAGATGCAGAAGAAAATGTAGCATTAAAATTCTGCCCGTGGATCATGTTAGGTGCTTCCACAGAACAACAGGCATTCCTTAGTACTCAATTGCTTGAAGAATTTAAACATACGGAATTTTTCATGCGCTATTTTAAAGAAGTACTTGGTCGTGTGCGAATTCCTGCAGTGAAAAACGCGGTACAGGAGAAGCTCGATGATCGTGTGAGAACAATGCTGGCTGCTCTTGAATTGGGAGAAGAGGAACGTGAAGCGGCACTTGTTGAAGGTTTGACCCATTATCAAGGGATTATCGAAGGTGTCCAAGCTATGACTGGATATGATGTTTTCCAAGCGGTATTCGGAAGCAAAGAATTATTTCCTGGTTTGGCTGAAGCATATGCCCGGATTAAGGAAGACGAAGGACGTCATGTCGGTTTCGGACTTCGAATGCTGAAGCTGTTTGCCCGTAAACCGGAGCATGCGAAGCGTATTCGTGCAGTTTACGAAGAATATCTTCCACTTATTTTGGTTCGCTATGATCAGCCAATCATTGTAGATGGCAAGGAATACCCAACACCACCGGAAGTTCGGGGGCGTGAACGCGTGACCAAAATGTTCGAACGCAGACTTAAAGATATACTTGGTGTATCGGTTACAGTGTAAAATATCACCGGTATCGAATAATGCCCGTGCCCGTGGAAAAACAAGCGAGCAAGGGAACCATAGCGGATGTATAATGCCCGTACTAATGTGTAAAAAAGCAGGTGGATGATCAATTTAATCATCCACCTGCTTTTTTATATATTTGTCGGTTTAGATGAGAATGGATATTTTACCAAAGCCTCCGCAAGTACGGTTTGATAGGCACTTTTTACAGAAATACCCAATGATTCAGCTGCTTCCCGGCAAGCCTCGTATTCCGGTGCCACGTTTACAATTTCACCATCCAATAAAGCAAACTTTACCGGCATATCACCAAGGGATGTCGGTATTTGGACAATTTTTTTTGGAACACCCCAGCTTCCCGTTTTATAAAATCGCATTCCAAGGGTTGTGGTCTGACGAACAATTTCCTCTTGGATGGTCATTTGCTTCTCCGCTATGCAGGCAACACGCAGCAACAAGCCCGGGCGGCCCTTTTTCATGATAATGGGTATTACATATGCATCCATAGCGCCCATTGATAAAAGGCGCTGAACGAGGTAACCGGCCCATTCAGGGTTCATATCATCAATATTTGTTTCAATCACAATGGTTTCTTTTTTGGGCTTTATAGCATCCCCTTTCTGAGGACTGGTGCTCCATTTTCCAAGTTGTATTCGCAGGATGCCCATCGAATCGTTATGACCCGAACTTGCCCCATAACCTACTTTTTCCCCAATAAATGCTTCTATTGGAGCCGGTACAGCTAGAGTGCGTATGAGAGCAGCATCT
>JAUZQA010000519.1 GCA_030705665.1 Bacillota bacterium | reverse complement strand
TGGCGGAAGCTTATGGGGTATGGCAACTCAAAAAGAATTATGGAAAAGAGTACATGGGGATAGAACGATCAACATTTGTTATTGATAAAGATGGAAAAATTGCCAAGGAATGGCGTAAAGTTAAAGTAAAAGGCCATGTAGAGGAAGCATTGAACTTTATTCGTGAAAATCAATAATAGGCGATAATTTATAGCCTATTTTAGTCAATCAAGGCATTTGTCCAATGCAATAAAACAAGTTTTGAATATCATTTTATTAGGGCATACCTCCTCAGATGAAAATTTTAAGGGTCTAAACGGCCCTTATTTTTTTTGGTGATTACTGAATTTTTAGACTTTATTTTTTATAAAATAATTAATAGCCGTTATAATATAATAAATGTTATTTAAAACTATTATATAAAACGGTAAAAGTGCCGCTTTTAATGAAGTACAAGGGGGTTCGTTATGAAGATATACACAAAAACCGGTGATAAAGGGACAACTTCTCTTGTGTATGGGGGAAGAGTCTCGAAAAATGATGTCCGAGTTGAGGCCTACGGTACCTGTGATGAAACCAATTCAATGATTGGCTTAGCATTAAGTTATTTGAACAGTATAAAGTTTCCTGATAAAGAAGAATTGGAAGCTGAATATCATAAAATCCAAACAACCCTATTTCATGTAGGAGCTGAGCTTGCTACACCAAAAGGGAAAGAAGTAAAGTGGTCGGTTACTTCCGCTGATGTGGAGCAATTGGAGAAAAAAATCGACGAGTGGGATACAGACCTTCCTCCGCTCAGTAATTTTATTTTACCTGGAGGTCACCCGGCGGGTGCAGCGTTCCATGTTGCACGGACGACTGCAAGGAGGGCAGAACGATGTGCTGTTGCATTAGGAGATGAGGTAAATCCACTTGTATTAGCCTATTTAAACAGATTGTCTGATTTATTGTTTGTTACTGCCCGATTGGTTAACTTTCGGCTTGGTTTTCAGGAACAAACGCTGCATGGAAGCTAAGGATTAACAAAATAGTAACCATATGTGATATTGCAATATTGACAAAAGTATAATCGAGTTAGTAAACTAATTGTAACAATTATAATCTAATAATTTTTTTGGAAAAGAGGTGCATGGCGGTGACACAAAATCACTTAAAAGAAGCGTTGGAAACCTTGAAGGAAACTGGTGTAAGGATAACCCCGCAACGTCATGCGATACTTGAATATTTAATAAATTCAATGTCACATCCAACAGCGGACGAAATATACAAATCACTTGAAGGTAAATTTCCAAACATGAGTGTGGCAACGGTTTACAATAATTTACGAGTATTTCGTGAAGTAGGGTTGGTAAAAGAATTGACATATGGCGATGCATCTGCTCGTTTTGACTATGTCACAACTGATCATTATCATATCATTTGTGAGGAGTGCGGAAAAATTGTTGACTTTTACTATCCCGGACTTAATGAGGTTGAACATTTGGCCTCACATGTAACAGGTTTTAAAGTGGGTCATCACCGTATGGAAATTTACGGTATATGTCCTGATTGTGTCGGCAAAGAGGTTCATTAATGGATATAGTCATATAAAATAAGCTATCTCAGTCGAGGTAGCTTATTTTGTTGACTTTTTATTGTATTTTTCATCAAATTCCTTACCTTCGAGGTTCTTGTCCAGTGTTAAAGGCTCTCGGCAATGCATGCACATATCTACCTTACCAAGTATTTTTGTTGGCTTTCCACAAGAAGGGCATACTACTTGTATTGTCTTCGTCGATAGCATTCCAATCCAAAAATAAACAACTGTACTAGCTATAATAAAAATGAAACCAAATAACATAAGAAGTGACATAATAATAGGGTGGTTATGAAAATAAATTCCTCCATACATAACGAAAAAACCTATAAAAATAAGGGATAAAGCAAATGTACGGATTTTATTTATTTTACTTGAGTATTTTGGCATCTTCAATTTCTCCCTCCTAAAAAAACTATAACATATTTATGATAATAGAAAAATTAGGAAGGTATAAAGTGGATGTCGAAATTTGTCTTAAATTAAAGAAGGAGATTTATTATTAGTGTCGAAATTATAGTGCTATCGAAAAAAATGGAGGAACGTATATGGAAGATATTCTTCGACCTATATATCAAGAAAGAGCAAGTCAAGCAAATACGCTGGGTGTTTTAGTAGTAGAAAAAAAACAAAATTCAAATCAATTAACAGACACTTTTGATGCCATTTTAATCATCTTTGTCAAAGAGGCTGAACAGCCTGTATTTATTAAACATTATCTTTATAATGATAAGAAAGCAGCTTTATATGTTATTTCGGAGGAACAGATAAAGGAATGGCTCCTGCTCGGAACAAATAGGAAGATTTTCGAATGGCTTGATAATTCATTAACTCTTTTTGATCGAAATGAGTATGTCGTTAATTTAAAAAAAGAACTACATGAATTTCCTTTTTATGGACGAAAACTTAAAATGGGTTTAGAATTTGCTAAATTAATTCGAAGGTATACGGACGGTAAAGCACTATTTGAAGGCCATCAGTTTTTAGATGCATACAATCATATTGTTCATTCGTTACATCATTTAGCAAGGCTTGCTATTATTGATAACGGACTACATCCGGAATTAACCGTTTGGAATCAGGTAAAGCAGATTGAGCCTGAGATTTTTAAGCTATACAAAGAACTTGTTAATAGTGAGGAAACCCTTGAAAAAAGATTAGAGCTATTGTTTTTAGCAAGTGAGTTTCTCATTCATTCAAGAACCCATGAAGGTGCAGCACATATTTTAGATGTACTTCAAGAAAAGGACTATTGGTCAATAAATGAAATGATGAATGAAAGAGAACTAATACCATATTCGATTGATTTAGGTGTGCTCTTAGAATATTTAATTGATCGCCGGTTAGTTGAAGTGATGAAGGTTGAAACCAAAGGGCAAGGTATATTCCATAGGTATTATCGAGTGGCGGAAAAATTATAGTGAAAAAATATTAAAAACATGTTGACCTAGATTGAAATACTTGTTATAGTTATAAACGTCGCTGCGAGGCATTGATAAATGCTTTCGTAAGTGACGGACTTTATTTTTAAAAGGTTGTTGACAAAGACAACTTTAGTATGTTAAGATAAATTGGTCGCTTTCGAAGAGTGACAAAAAAATTGTTCTTTGAAAACTAAACAAACAAAAACGTCAACAATAAACAATAGTGGTTCAAGTAATCACTAGCCAACGTAACATTTATGAGCTAACTCATACTCTTTATCGGAGAGTTTGATCCTGGCTCAGG
>JAUZQA010000518.1 GCA_030705665.1 Bacillota bacterium | reverse complement strand
GAGAGATTTTTATGCCCCTAGAAGAAACCTTTTTCGCTTTGCGCTTTGCTCAACTGAGAGACAGGTTTGGAACGTCATGGATGCTCCTGTGTGAGCGTCAGTCCACAGAAGCCTAGTCTCTTTGGATGAAGCCCACATCTTTTGCATCTTCAATTAACCTCACCTGTAAAACACAATAACGGCTGCTTTTTTAGCAGCCGAACATCCTTAAGAAATGCCCCCGTTCGTAAGTACATTACTTCACAATCTTACTCTCCAGACCTTGACATTTAAAGTTATGATTAGGATTTTTCCTATCCTCTTCTTTCTGAAGTTCATACATGGCAATTTTATAGTTAATTTCTTCTAAATGTTCTATGCTTTCTTCCATTTTCTTATGCACTTCCTACGGGAGCTGTTGACAAACTAAAAAGTTACAGTTGATAGCACAAGATATAGAAAATAATAAAGAATACGAATCCTATCTGCATTTTAACATAAATATCCATTTTTCTTTTGGAGTTTTTGTTAAAAATAATCTCTCCCTAAAATAGAAAAAGCAATTTCCTTATTACTGGTAGGCGCCCTTTTCTGGAATAACTAAGATATGCCCCCAGCCTTAAAATCGATTTATTGTTCTTCGACTAACGCGCCCGTTTAGCCATTCAATAAACGATTTGAATACATTTATGAGTATCATTAAAGCAGCTCCCATTTTCTAACTGCCTCTTCCTTTTTCTTTAGATCAAGGAGGTTTTTGGTATAATCCTTGGCATAAATGATTGAAAATAGTGTATCTAGGATATATTCAAAGGATATCTGTGAAGAAAAGGTCCCCACTTTTAAAAAATCATATTCATCATAAGGCACCTCTATTGTCAATTCACATAATTTAGCAATGGTAGATTCCGAATTACCAGTTAATATTATCGTAGGAATTTTCTTTGAAGCTAAATATTTTAGTATTTTCAAGTAGAAAACCGAACTACCAGCATAACTAATAAAAATGGCACAATCCGTTTTTTCCAAGTTTAATGCATTCCAAGTTGCTTCCCCATACTCATCAGCCATGATTAAGTATTTATTAATTTTTATAAACTTGTTTTGAAAGCTACGAGCACGAATCTGAGAGTCTCCATTCCCAAAAAGATAAATTCTGTTAGCATTTATAAGAATATCTACAGCTTTATTTAATTGATTCTTATCTAGTTTCACTAAAGTCTTTCTGACTGTTTCAATCGTCAAATCAGCCATTTTTTTTGCAATGTTTATAGAACTATCAGTTGGCAGAAAAGGAAAATTAGGATCAACATGTGTAACAGCATGTTTACTACTTTGGATTTCATGGATTAATGCTACTTTGAAATTTCTATAACCTGAGAATCCTAATTTCTGACTAAGTCTAATAATTGCAGAGTGGGAGGTAAATGTGTTTTCTGCAAGCTCTTGAATAAACATATTCGGAACGTCCTCTAGGTTTATTAAAATATAATCAGCAATCCTTATTTCAGTATCAGTAAAGCCCTGCTTTTGTTCAAGTTTCTTTAATAAAGTCATTTTTCCCTCCATAATTTTTGACGAAAAGCAATTATTGTATTTATCAAATAAGATACGACACACACCGAAAAAAATAATTACTCAATGTAATATAAATCATAGTTTTGACAGAAGTTCCCGTCAACATCTACTAAAATGAGCACCTCCTTAAACATTATGTTCAGTCTAGTATCACCTATTCTAAGTATTGTTGAAAATGAGGTCCTATCTGATATAAAAGCATTCCCAAACCTTATCACCTTAAATATAATCAAGCTACAAAAGAGAATTGGAGGAACTTTTCATGTTAACTATTGCCTATATCGGAAACGGAAAAAGTACCAATCGTTATCACTTACCTTTTTCATTAAAAAATGAAAAAATTCGTGTAAAAACCATTTACTCACGGCAAAATAACACCGTTTGGAGGAAGGAATCAGGTGTAAATTATGTTAATGATTTATATAGAATCTGGAATGATGAGGAGATTCAATTGGTCGTCATTTGTACTCCATTAGAATCCCATTATGAATATGCTAAATTGGCTCTAGATAATGGCAAAAATGTATTAGTCGAAAAGCCATTTACACAGACTTCTGACCAAGCAAAAGAGTTATTTGCCCATGCAAAAGAAAAAAATCTATTTATTCAATGTTATCAAAATCGCCGATTTGATTCAGATTTCTTAACAGTACAAAAGGTTATGAATAGTGGAGTTTTAGGAGATATTTTAGAAGTTGAAATGCACTATGATTATTTCAGACCTGAAGTACCTATGTCTGCGAAAGGATTTTCTAAAGAATTCAGCTTTTTGTATGGACACGGTTGCCATACGATAGATCAAGTTTTGTCTCTCTTTGGTAATCCAAATAGTATTACTTATGATGTTAGACAGCTACTTGGAAAAGGACATATGAATGACTATTTTGATTTTGACTTCCTTTACGACTCTAAAAAGGTTTCTATTAAGTCTAGCTATTTCCGTTTGAAAGAACGTCCTAGCTTTGTCGTATATGGTAAAAAAGGTGTTTTTGTTAAGCAGACAAAAGATCGGCAGGAAGAACACTTAAAACTATTTTATATGCCCTCCAATAAGGATTTCGGTCTAGATTTACCAGAGCACTACGGCGTTCTAACTTATGTAGATGATGATGGAAAATACCATGAAGAAAAAGTCATTTCAGAAGTTGGTGACTACGGGCGAATTTATGATGGCATTTTTGAATCAATTATGAATAGAAAAGAAAAAATAGTAAAAGATGAAGAAACTATTCGACAAATGGAGATTCTTGAAGAAGGTATCAACAAAATCAAAGATTACGGGGAATTATCTGGTGATGCAAGACCTTGAGAGGAAAAGAAGTCTAATTACTTTAAAATATGCTAATCATCGATATAAAAAACCGAAAATAATAGTTTGAATTTCGTTGAAATCAGACTAGGTATGAAAGCCAACAAAGTTTTAAAGCAGCAGATTATTTTGCAGTTAAAAAAGAAAGCGAAAACGAACGCTTGAATACTAATGCTACAGAAGTTTAAATGATACTTAACAAAGAAAGAAGTGAATTACAATGAAACTTGCAATACTAGGTTCTGGAAAAATTGTGGCTGATTTTTTAACTATGGCTGGCGATTTACCCGATACAGAATTAGTAGCCATCTTTGGTATGGAAGAAAGTATACCAAAAATGGAAGTGATGAAAAACAAATATGGAATTAGAAAAATATATACAGTATATGAAGAATGTTTAAAAGATACAGATATTGATACAGT
>JAUZQA010000517.1 GCA_030705665.1 Bacillota bacterium | reverse complement strand
GATATCACCGGGCGCAGTTCCGCCATTGTTATTTATAAAAGCGAGGATTTCCGCTCCATTTTTTTGTAACAAATCAAGTGCCATCTGCTTTTGCTGTTCTTCTTGTTCAAGTTGTTTTTTCTTATCTTCTAAGAAAGCAGACAATGCTACTACTTCATTTTTATTGTTCTCTTGCCCAGTTTTAATAGATTCTAAATCTGTTTTATCTTTTGTCGTAGCTTCTTGTAATGCCGCCATATTATCTTTAATGGCAGCTACTTTATTTTGGTCAGCAATGTATCTTTCAATAAATTTCTTATCTGTTTTTACGATTTTATCATAAGCTACGAAATGATCGATAAAATCTCCGAAACTATTAATCGAAAAGATTACATTTAAAAAAGACATTTGACCATCTGTACGATAATAGGAAGCTACCCTTTTTTTAAATTCCTCTTTTCTATGTTTAAGGGTTGCTGATATCTTTTGTTGTTCAATGTTTAAATTCTCTAGTTTGTTATTAATTGTACTCAATTCATTTTCTTTTTCTTGTATTTTGTTATTCGATTCCGATATCTGTTGATTGAGTTCGTCTATCTTTTTGGTTGCTTCCTCAATTTGTTCTTGTACTTGAAGTTTTTGTTGTGTCAAATCTGATAAATCTGATTGTATTTGCTGCTGTGTTTGCACTTTTGGATCTGGTTGACCAGATTGGGCATTCGTCTCCATTGGCGCTATCATGATGGAAAAAATACAAAAAGATAACATATATATTCTTTTATCCATATTGTATTGATCCTGCCTTTTTCAATGATTTAAAACTTTCATTCTCTAAATTAACTATCGATTCACAGTGTAAAATTGAGTCCCTACGTTTAGATAGTATCAGAACTGGGAGTAAAATGGTATGTACAATTTGTTGCGCTTTCTGTAATGGAATAAATTTATGGAAGAAATGGGTGAAGTGAAAGAGGATTTTTGGAGGAGTTTTTCAATCCTTCTATGCTAAGGAAAAATTAATCCCCATACTTGAACCGTATACAGTCAGTATGGGGATTAATTTTTCCTAATCTAACCCTGTTTGTGATTTACCAGAGGCATGTCCATTGATAAAAGTGATTAAGATTGAATTTGGCCCCGAACTGGAGGCGAATGTATAGACCTCCATTTTTAAGTCTCCCGAGGTTCCTTCTGTTTGGCTAGTTGAATTTCCTAGGATTTTTTCAACTTCTTTAAGGGTCATGCCGCCATTTCCGGTTTTAGCATCTCCCACACGAACTTTTTCGTATTCACTTTTTCCAGGGAGGGCAGTGGTAGTATGATTTGGTGTTTTTGATTCATCGCTTATCTTTGAAACACCTCTAAACACACCTGCAACGATAAAAATTAAAACACATACGGCTATAATTAGAAAGACGAGCTTTATAAATTTTCCCATTGTGATTCCTCTTAGACCTCATTTCGACTTATTTTTTTTATTTGATCATTCGTATACATTCTTTACACATAAAATACGACATGCAAAAAATATAATAAACCTTTTTAAAGATAAAAGTAAAATTTTATAACTTGAAGTAAAAGAACCTATTATTTTTTTACTGAGTTAGAAAGAAGGGCTAGGAAGTTAACAATAACAACAATATGTAAACTAAAAAGAATTTCCGAAAATATAGGAAAAAATCAAGCTTCCGTTCAGATTATTCTAATTGCACTATGTGCTAAAAACACAATATAACTAAAAACATATAGCATCTAAATGAACGTTTGTTCCTATTTTGTTTATGAGTGGAGGAGGAATTCCAACATAAACAAACTAAGTTGGCAGATTATTTAATATGTCAGGTAGTGAATCTTCAATTCTCCTGCGGGTTTTTAGCTATTTTGAAACATAACAATACCTTATTGTTGTAAAATATAGAAGAAATAATTTATACCTCAAGAGAAAATGTAAAAGGAGATCCTATAAAGTTGAACATACAATATTTAGATTTGCTGGCACATAAGTATGATAGTGAAGAAAATGTCGCAACCGAAATCATTAATCTAGAAGCCATCCTCAATCTGCCAAAGGGGACAGAGCACTTTGTCAGTGATCTACACGGGGAATATAACGCTTTTTCACATGTATTAAGAAATGGTTCGGGTAGAGTAAAAGAGAAAATACGGGACCTTTTTCAAGGTGAACTATCTGATAGTGAAATTAATGATTTTGCGACTTTAGTTTATTATCCAGAAGAAAAATTAAAGTTGTATAAAGATAAATGTTGCCATAAACAGGAATTACACGAATGGTACACAGAAACCATCGATCGGATGATTAAGCTGATTTCTAATGCTTCGTCTAAATATACACGCTCAAAATTACGTAAAGCATTGCCACATCAGTTTGTTTATATTATCGAAGAACTGCTATACAAAACGGATGAGTTCACAAATAAAAAACAATATTATTTAAAAATTGTCCAACAAATTATTTCTCTTGGACAAGCAGATAAGCTTATTACAGGTTTGGCCTATACAACTCAGAGGTTAGTTGTTGACCATCTCCATGTTGTGGGAGATATCTATGATCGTGGACCTGAACCAGATAAAATCATGGAAACTCTAATCAATTATCATTCTGTTGATATTCAATGGGGAAATCACGATGTTCTATGGATTGGTGCTTTTGCCGGATCAAAGGTTTGCCTGGCAAATATTATTCGGATTTGTGCCAGGTATGATAATTTAAATATTATTGAAGATGTCTATGGAATTAATCTTATCCCGCTTCTTAATCTTGCGGAAAAGTATTATGATGACAATCCAGGATTTAGACCTAAGAGCCATGAGGATAGAAATAAGTCTGATCATGAACAGTTACAAATTACAAAAATCCATCAAGCGATTGCCATGATACAATTTAAGCTAGAAATGCCAATCATTAAGAGACGCCCGGATTTTAATATGTCTGAGCGGCTTTTGCTTGAGAAAATTAATTATGATAAAAATGAAATAACCATTAATGGGAAAACATATCCACTAGAAAATACATGCTTTGCCACGGTAAATCCAGAAAATCCTGGCAAAATGTTAGAGGAAGAAGAGCAAGTGATGGAGAAACTATTGTTTTCTGTCCAGCATTCGGAAAAATTAGCTAGACACATGAAATTTTTAATAAAAAAAGGCAGTCTTTATTTGAAATATAATGGAAACTTATTAATACATGGCTGCATCCCCATTGATGAAAACGGGAATATGGAAAAAATGGATATTGAAAATCAAACCTATGCAGGCCATGATTTACTTGATATTTTTGAAAATTATTTACG
>JAUZQA010000516.1 GCA_030705665.1 Bacillota bacterium | reverse complement strand
GTTTGGAATCTTTTTTAGGTTCCGGTAAAGCTTTTAGATTATTAGAGTTTTGCTTTGCTCACACCGCCTTTAAAATTTTATAGTTTCGACCCAAGCCAAAAAGAGCGTTACTATGAGCGAAACTCTGGACAGACCCGAGAAAAAGTTATGATCTCTATCTATACTTGCAGTAGGGAATTTTCCCTGCTTTGCGTCTCGTCTAGCTCATGCACCTCCTCCCATTTCATTATCGAAATTCCCTTTTCAATAACAAATCCAAATGATTTGTTTAGGGTTGAGGTGCAGGCTTTTTTTGCATTTCTAGGAAAAATCGCTCAGGGGAATAGGGTGACATAAGGGATGAAAGCAAATTGAAAAAGCCAATTGTATCACTAAATAACGTTTCCTTTCAGTATGATAACAGCCAATCTTATGCGTTAAAGGATGTTTCCTTTGAGATCTATGAAGGCGAATGGCTTGCTATTGTGGGTCATAACGGGTCTGGGAAATCTACGATGGCTAAACTTTTAAATGGACTACAATTTCCTGGTCAGGGTGACATTACCGTAACTGGAACCAAACTAACCGAAGCGACGGTTTGGGAGATACGCAGGCAAATCGGCATGGTTTTTCAGAATCCTGACAATCAGTTTGTCGGTACAACAGTTGAGGATGATGTGGCTTTTGGTTTAGAAAATAACGGTATTCCAAGAGATGAAATGGTCCAAAGAGTCTTAGATTCTTTAAAGAAAGTCAAAATGGATCAGTTTCTTAATCAAGAGCCTCACCATCTATCCGGGGGTCAAAAGCAGCGTGTGGCGATTGCAGGTGTTCTTGCATTAAGGCCAGCGATAATTATATTGGATGAAGCAACTTCCATGCTTGACCCGAGGGGAAGAGAAGAAGTATTAGAAACAGTTCGTGAACTAAAAGGTGAAAAAAACTTGACCGTTATTTCGATTACTCACGATTTGGATGAAGCCGCCAAAGCCGACAGAATGATTGTGATGAATAAGGGCATGGTTTATCGTGAGGGAACACCAGAAGAAATTTTTTCAATGGAAGAAGAGCTAATCAAATTGGGACTTGATATTCCTTTTGCGGTAAAAATGAGTAATGCATTCAGGCAAAAAGGGTTCCCGTTATCGAAGCACTATTTATCGGAAGAAGAGTTGGTGACAGAGCTATGGACATATCACTTAAGCAAGTAGAGTACAGGTATCAAGCAAATACTCCTTTCGAACATCTTGCGATTCAAGATGTATCTATTGATATTCCTTCGGGGACTTATATGGCCATTATCGGTCACACTGGATCTGGAAAGTCAACGATTCTTCAGCACCTAAATGCCCTTTTACAGCCTACAGAGGGAATGGTTGTCATCGGAAGTCGGGAAATTAAAGCCCATCAAAAAAATAAAAATTTAAAAGATGTGCGGCAAAAGGTTGGGATTGTTTTTCAATTTCCTGAGCATCAATTATTCGAAGAAACGGTCGAAAAGGATATCATTTTTGGCCCGATGAATTTCGGTGTTTCTGAGCAGGAGGCGAAACGAAGAGCAAGAGCTGCGCTTGTCCATGTGGGATTAGCGGAAGAGATTTTGGAGAAGTCTCCATTTGATCTTTCAGGAGGTCAGATGCGGCGCGTCGCCATTGCAGGTGTACTGGCGATGGATCCCGATGTGATCGTTTTGGACGAACCTACTGCAGGCTTAGATCCTCGGGGCCGAAAGGAAATCATGGAAATGTTTTATCAACTGCACAAGGAACGAAACCTTTCAACCATATTGGTCACACACAGTATGGAAGATGCCGCAAAATTTGCAGACCAAATCGTGATCATGCACCAAGGCAAGGTTGTTAAAAAAGGTACACCGGAACAGATCTTTTCATCTCCAACTGAGCTGATCAAGCTGGGACTAGATGTTCCAGAAGTAGTTCGTTTCCAGCTTAAGCTTGAAGAAAAAATCGGTGCCAAATTGGATAAAGTCTTTTTATCTATTGATGAATTATCTGCTGCAGTCGCTATGTCTTTTGCGAGGGGTGTTCAATCATGATGGAAAAAATGATTTTTGGCCGTTATGTCCCTGTTGATTCAGTTGTCCATCGGATGGACCCTCGCTCTAAACTTACCATTATATTTTTGTTTGTCTGTATTATTTTTCTTGCAAATAATTGGGTTACCTACGCACTTATTGGTATTTATACAATTTTAATGCTGGGACTTTCAAGAATCCCATTTCGGTTTTTATACACTGGACTAAAGCCAATTCTGTGGATTGTTCTTTTTACGTTGGTGCTGCAATTATTTTTCACGAATCAGGGACATTTAATTTTCCATCTAGGGCCGGTTAAAATTTATGATGAAGGGATCAGACAGGGGATTTTCATTTCGCTGCGCTTTTTCTTCTTAATTTTAATGACGTCCTTGTTAACATTAACGACTTCTCCGATCGAAATTACAGATGGACTGGAAACCATTCTGAATCCCTTGAAAAAGGTTCGCTTTCCTGTTCATGAACTTGCATTAATGATGTCGATTTCATTAAGGTTTATCCCAACCTTAATGAGCGAAACCGATAAAATTATGAAAGCGCAAATGGCACGTGGTGTGGAATTTTCCGGCGGCCCTATTAAAGATCGGATCAAGGCAGTTGTAGCGCTTCTCATTCCTTTGTTTGTCAGTTCATTTAAACGTGCGGAGGAATTGGCCATTGCAATGGAAGCACGGGGATATCGCGGCGGTGAAGGTAGAACAAAATATAGACTTCTGTCATGGAAGACTGTGGACACGTTCCAAATTTTGCTGCTGATTATTTTGACGGTACTTTTATATGTATTAAGGTCATAATGGAGAAATAAAATGCAACGGTTGAAATGTATAATCTCATATGATGGAACAAATTTTTCTGGATATCAGGTCCAACCAAACAAGCGAACCGTACAAAGTGAACTTGAGGCATGTTTAGCCAAGCTTCATAAGGGTAAAGAAGTAAAGGTTTTTGCTTCCGGACGTACAGATGCCGGGGTACATGCCAAGGGACAGGTGATCCACTTTGATTCCTCGCTTTTAATCCCTGAGGACAGATGGCCGATAGCCCTAAACTCACTCTTGCCAGATGATATTGCCGTACTTTCTGCTGAATATGCCGTCCCGTCGTTCCATGCACGGTTTGACACGAAGGGAAAGGAATACCGTTATGTTTTGCAATTATCATCGAAGCATGATCCATTTCTGCGGAATTATGCCTATCAGTTCCCATACCCATTAAATCTTGAAGCAATGAAGGAAGGGGCAAGTTTTTTACTAGGCACTCATG
>JAUZQA010000515.1 GCA_030705665.1 Bacillota bacterium | reverse complement strand
CCCGGCGTAGATGCCAAACAAGGCATAATCAACAGCGGTTTCAAAATCGGCATCAGCAAAAATAATATTCGGTGATTTGCCGCCCAATTCCAGCGATACCTTTTTCATCGTATCAGCCGCCGTTTTCATAATGTTCTTGCCTGTTTTCGTTCCGCCTGTAAATGACACCATATCCACTTCCGGATGTGAGGCAATTTCGTTCCCAACAACTGGACCTGCTCCCATGACCATGTTGGCAGCGCCTTTTGGCAAGCCCACCTCTTCAAAAATTTCAAACAGTTTCTTCGGAGTAACAGGCGTTACCTCGGATGGCTTGAAGACGACCGTGTTCCCAGCGGCGAGTGCAGGTGCCAGCTTCCAGACGCTCATTAACAGAGGGAAGTTCCAAGGAACAATCAGGCCACAGACACCCACCGGTTCCCGGACGACCATGGCCTGCATCGGGTCGGCTACATGATAGGTTTGACCATCCGGTTTGGTAATCAATCCTGCATAATAGCGGAAACACGCAGCCGCATCGGCTACATCAAAGCCTGCTTCCCTGAGTGATTTTCCATTGTCCATTGTTTCAAGCTCTGTTAATTCATCCGCATATTCATCAATTTTGTCGGCAATTTTCAATAAATAGGAGGCTCGCTCTTGCGCGGAAAGACCGGACCATACACCAGCTTCAAACGCTTTACGTGCTGCATAGATTGCTGCTCGGGCATCTGCTACTGTACCTTCCGGGGCATAAGCAATCACTTCCCCATTTGCTGGATTCACAACGGGGCGTGTTGCCTGATCTTCCGCATCGCGCCACTCTCCATCGATATACATTTTAAGGTCAGTTACTTTTTGTTCTACTACCAATATCCATTCCCTCCTTTGAAATACCTCATTTAGTAATAATGCAAGAAGCGTGCCAAAAATATATCCTTGTAAACTTCAATGTTTCCATTTGTTTTTCCGAAAAAGCTATGTCATTTTGCATAAACCTATCTCTGCATGCATAGGGCTCCTCCAATACAAAAAAGCTGTTCCAGATAACGGTTCATCCGGAACAGCTTTTATTAATAGGAGGGTAAGTTTTCGACTTTCAGGTTTTTCTCGCTTTGGATTTTTTGATATTTCCTGCTGACGGAGGATTGGCTGATTCCTAAGGCCTTAGCCGCCTTTGTTGTCGTCTTGTATTGGTTCATGGCCATAACGATCAGCTGCTCTTCCACATAATCGATGGCATCCTGCAATGGCATCACGCGGGTCACAACCGGCCGCATCTTTTTAAGTTCGTATCCCATGGATAAAAATTGGCTGACAAATTCGGCGTCAATCGCCGAGTGATCGGAAGACACTACCAATCTCTCAATGATATTTTGCAGTTCTCTAACATTACCCGGCCACGAATAAAATTCAAGCACATTTACAGCATCGGGGGTTAGATGATAATTGCGTTCATATTTTTCATTCAGCTGCTGCAGGAAGTGAAATGCCAACAGTGAAATGTCTTCTATCCGTTCCCGAAGTGGCGGAATGCGAATCGGAATCACATTTAAACGATAAAATAAATCCTCACGGAACGTCCCTTCCCCAACCATCTTGGCCAAATTTTTATTTGTGGCGGCGATAATTTGCACATTCACTTTAATAGGAGTTGTGCTGCCGACAGGAATAACCTCCTGCTCCTGGAGAACTCTTAAAAGCTTTACCTGCAAATGCATCGGCATCTCACCAATTTCATCCAGGAATAAAATCCCGCCATCCGCTTGTTTGAAATAACCATCTCTGCCATTTTTATCGGCACCGGTAAACGAACCCTTCGCGTAGCCAAACAATTCACTTTCCAGCAAATTTTCAGGGATGGCACCGCAATTTAATTTCAAGAATGGCTGTTGTGAGCGCCTTCCTAATTGATGAATGGCCTGAGCAATCACTTCCTTCCCTACTCCGGACTCTCCGTTTAGTAGGACGGTGGAGGAAAAATCGGCAATTTTCTTGACCTGATTCATAATCTTTTCCATCTTTGGGCTGCAATAAATCAATTTTTTTGTAAAAGCGTCCTTACTTCTAAAGTCATCCAATTCTTTCTTATATTGCTCCGATATTTTCCGTGCTTCCTGCAACTCTGTTTTCAAACGCGATGTCTCGGTTATGTCACGCGAGGCGATAATAATCCGTTCCAGTTGGTTTTCTTCATTAAAGATGGGATTACCGACGGCCAGGATCTTTCTTCCCGTTCTTGTTTCCTGAACGACAGACACCTTTTTCTTTTTTTCAATCACTTGCCTTGTGACAGACGGCGTAAACAAGCCTTGGTCCTCAAGCTCCAAAATGTTTTTGCCAATGAGTTCCTTTAAATCAATCTGCCAAAAATCCCGAATGATGTTTTCACTAAAACGAAGCAATTCTCCCTTGGCACTGACCACGAGAATTTCATCATAGATGCTGGACAGTATCGCATTCAAGTCGTTATTTAAGTCTTTAATATATTCAATTTCCAAGGCCATTTCTTCGACCATTGGCAAGTCCTGGACAACAATTATAATTCCTTCCACTTGATCATCAAGACTACGGATAGGACTATAATCCACAAGCACACCCATCCCATTCTTAAATTCCAAATGATTGAGAATGGTCTTGCCGTTGGCAAATACGTTTTGAATATGCTCACCGCTAAATATACTTTCGCCAGGGAAATTCAGCACTTTATCCGTGCTGGATTTAATCATTTTCAGCCCAGCTTCATTGCAATTGATAATCTTTTTTTCTTTATCAATAACAAAGATCCCCATCGGAATCGAGGAGAGAAGAATCCGAAGTAAATCGACACTTTTATTTCCTTGTATAAAAAGCTCTGCGAGGACATCTTCCCTAAGCAGATATCCAGACGGACTGCCATCCTCCCCAGTAATGATGGCGAATGGTCCGCCAATAATCTGGAATAGAATCGGCAGAGAGATATGCTCAGTTAAAAAACAGATACTCTCGATTGAATGAGCTTGCTGAATGAAAAAGTCCATAGAAAAGTCATTCTGTTCGAGTTTTTCCATTAAGGAGTTATTTATTTGTACATAGGCAAATAATTGATCTTCCTTTTTAAGGAATAGAATGGGTTCCTTGAAATTGTTCAATATTGGCCTTAAAGGTTCTTCTGCCTCGATCGTGACGGAAACGATCGGCTTAACTTTTTCTTTAGTTACGGAAAACATAGCTATCCCCCTTTTCGTATCAATATTATACTACCATTTTATTCTGAATTTTTTAAATATAATTTACTTAAAAAAGAAGATGCTGCTATAAGCAGATCATCTTCTTTTTCCTTTCCCTTGTTCAT
>JAUZQA010000514.1 GCA_030705665.1 Bacillota bacterium | reverse complement strand
GAATTATGTAGCTATCCACGTTTATGGGCATTTAAAGATTTTAGAAAATAAGCAAGAAATCTTCCATTCATTACAAGATATGGTAAGTAAATACGAGGAACCTAACAGCTCCTATAACCTAAATGATATTGATCCAACCTACATTGAAGGAATGAGCAGGGGAATTGTAGGTTTTAAGATAGAAATTACAAAAATGGAGGGGAAAATGAAATTAAGTCAGAATCATTCATTTGAACGTAAAAAATTAATTATTAAAGGCTTAGAAGATTCTACAGACCAAAATAATAAGGAAATTGCTGATCTTATGGAGAAAAACCTAATGTAACAGCGTAATCGTTAAGTAAACCTGTGCCTGACAACGTAAAAAGACATTTTTTTGCATTTGTCTTTCTATGGTGTCAGGTACAACTTTTTACGGGCTTTTTGTGTGCACAGCTATCAGCTTTACTTGGCCATACAATCATTGATCGTTTTAGGTGATTTGGAAATTCCGCAGATTGAAAAGTAAACGCACTAAAAAAGAAAGTATTGCGAGTAGAATAGTCACCATTTTGCCCGCCATTTATTTTCAAAACTGAGAAAGTGAATCTTTACTGACCATAGAAGGAATGAAGTCGTTGAATGAAAATCAAGAGCATTTCGTCTCTTCTAAGACTTTTTCGTTGAAATTCTATAAAATCGTATATTACAGTAATGGTAAAACGGGAGGGAATAACAATGCCTTTTGTTTTTTGTGATGGTGACTCGATTTACTATGAATATACAGAAACTAGCAAAAATAACGACACGATCATATTTATCCATGGTGTCGGATTGGACCATCAAACCTGGGATGACTTTCTCCCATTGTTTGAGAACGATTACAACCTATTAAGATATGATTTACGAGGACATGGGAAAAGTAGCAGAGGAGACAAAACGATTAGTTGGGAAACCATTTATGAAGATTTATTACTCCTGATTCAAACATTAAATATCCAATCTTTTCATTTAATTGGACACGGTTTTGGATGTAATATTGCAACTAAATTTGCACTAATTAATTCCGATATTGTAAAGTCTATGATTTTACTTTCTTTTGCTGCGGTTTATCCAACCTCTGCTGCAGAGAAACTGGGGGGAATTCGTAAAGTTCAATATAAAATGGAATCCATGGTGTCCGTTGGAGAACGAGTAATCGAATTTGCCACAAGGCTGCCAAAAAATAGTGAACAATTCCAAAAACTTGTCGCTCCTTATGCAAAGGTATCGGTTGACGTCTATTTTCATATTTATGAATTAATGATGCAGTCAAAATCAGCTGAGTATTTAAAACATATTCAAGTCCCATCTTTGATTCTGGCGGGTGAATTAGATCCCATCTATCCAACCTTTCTTTCAAGCATCTCAGCTCTGTATTTGCCTAAATCTCATTTCCTTGTTGTTCCAAAAGCGTCAAATATGATGTATATTGATCAACCTAAACTCACCTTTCAATGGATTCATGATTTTATTTTGGATTTAGATAAGGAAACAGCCTCTAATGAGGATCATATAGGTTATAAAGAATTTTTTGCTGAATTACGCTCAAATTTTCAAGTCATCTTCAAGGAAGGTGAAAAGAAAATGAATTCTGCCAATGAATTGAGAGTAGATTTACTTGGCACTTTTCACGTTTATGTGAATGGAGAAGAAATCCTCGGGGGTTGGAATCAGCGTAATGCTAAGCAAATCCTAGTCTATCTGATATTCCATCAAACCGTTACGCGGGAACAGCTCTGTGATGAACTCTGGTCCGAAATACCATTGAAAAAATCCCGCCATAATTTAAGAGTATATTTATCACATTTAAAAAAATTACTTGATTATGACGGAAATCAAACCAACTTTCTTGTGATGGACCATGAGCATATCAACCTACAAGGAAGAGTAAGTTGTGATTTGATTGATTTTTATGAAGAATTAAATACAGCTATTCAGGAAAAGGATGAAAACAAAAAATCAATTCTCGCACAGAACGTTTTGAATAAAGCTCCCCGTTTGATCTTAAATGGCTTTTATGAAAATTGGATCCTTATTTTGCGGGAAGAGGTAGAGAATAAATTATTTGGTTTGGCACAATGGATGGGGGATTTTTACGTTGATAGAAATCAGCGATTAAAGGCAATTGAATATTATAAAACTGCCACTAAATACCATTCTGATGACTATACAATGGAGTATAAAATTACTAAGTTGCAAAAAGAAATGTATGAATTATAAGGCATCTTTCCTCTTCGTTAACTAGAATCGTTTACTTAAATCCCTGTTTGCAATGTAACAAAAGTGTAACGCGTGACATTGTATCATAATAAGGCAGAGGAGATTAAAAAAGTTATGAGGAGGAAATTGAAATAGATGCCATTTTTAACCACAAGTATCATGTCTACAATTGAAGAAGAGAATTTAGATATAGAATGGGTAGAATTAATTTTATATGCTCTAGAAATCGGTATATCCAGTGAAGAAATCGGCAACTTCTTAAGAACAAAAACTACATTATGATGCCCCTTACTACTACGTATCCTGCCCCTCGCCCATTATATTTTATCAAGTTCATTACCACATTTTTTCTGTAGTGGAAAATTTATTAACATGTCTCATGATAATCCGTAAAAAGTATCTGGAGGTATAATCTTGGGCAAAAACAAGGAACAGGATGAATTAAGTAAAGATTTTAGAATCGCTAGATAAGGACGACCCATTTGGTTTGAATGAAGAAATAAAAATAATCATTTTTAAATGCTTGGATTGTGGCAAAGAAGATGAGGTTCCTGAATACGTAGTTGACGAATTTCACTTTGATTTAAAGAAGGGTGAAGAAGTGGAAGTAGTATGCCCTTTTTGCAACGGCACCATGAGACGAGCGAGGAAAAACCCAAGTGAATAATTTTCACTTGGGTCGTGGTTTAAGTCGCGTTAGCGATTTTGTTCTTTACTAATTATTCATTTCCTGTACGTACAATAAGTACATCACATGGAGCGTTTCTAGCGATATTTTCTGAAACACTGCCTAGAAAGAAACGTTCCACCGAATTGATCCCAGATGCTCCACAAACTATTAGGTCAATGTTGTTTTGTTTAGTAATACCC
This sequence comes from Bacillota bacterium, assembly GCA_030705665.1. The sequence goes on along the minus strand of JAUZQA010000514.1, from coordinate 204 downwards.
TTTGGAATAATATACTTTGGAGAACCATATTCAACTAAAAAGTCAACTTCTGAAACACCAGTATTAATAGCAGAGGTTTTATAGCTTTGAAGTATCTCAAATGCAAAACGCCCGGAAGTGTTTATAATGGTTTGGTCTAATCCTTCAAAAGAACCAAATCCTATTTTCTCGATGATATGGGCTAGTAAAAGCTTCGCATTATTG
>JAUZQA010000513.1 GCA_030705665.1 Bacillota bacterium | reverse complement strand
TCAATCCATCACTAAAGTTCTGCTTGCCGATTTTCAACGCGGTTTGGGCAAAGTAAATATTATCCGACAAGAACAATCCCCGTTCGAGGTTGACTGGACTTGACTCATGCACCCTCGTTACAAAATAATTGCCCCACGATTGATCCTTCTGCCATTTTGGACCGCTAATTGCAATCCCCTGATTCGGATCAAACGCTTTTGCTGAAAGCCCAATAGCAGCCGTAATTGGCTTCATCGTTGAGCCTGGGGCATAGGTTCTATTAAAACGTGTTGCTAGGGGCTGCTGCGGGTTATTTTGCAGCTGGTTCCAGGCATCTGCTGAGAAGCCCAGCACAGCCTGATTCGGGTCAAACGACGGCGAGCTGACAAGCGCCAGCGTTTCCCCTGTGATCGGGTTCATCGCAGCTGCCGTCCCCGCTTCCCCGTTCATGCCCGCAAAGACTTTTTGCTGGGCATTCGCATCAATCGTCAACGCAATATCCTTGCCATTTTCCACTTGCTTTTCAGCTAAGACCTTCTCGGTTCCGTCGGCCTTCTTAATCGTGACCTTCACGCCCGGTGTGCCGCGCAGCTGGTCCTCATACACCTGCTCAAGGCCTCTTTTACCAATCACATCATTTGCACTGTAGCCCTTATGCTTTGAGAGTTCATCCGCTGTAATCGTGCCCACATAGCCGACCAGCTGGGCTGCCGCATCCTTATACGGATATACGCGTGCTGGAACCCGCTTCGTCTGCACAGGGGCAAGGGCGATTAACTGCTGAATCCGCGCCTGATCATCCAACGCAACCTTCTTGAGCGGAACAAAATAATCCGGCTTCACCCAGCTCGCGGTAATCGCCTTATTAATTTCGTCCGGCGTTATTTGCAGCAGGTTCGACAGCTGCGAAATCACCAAATCCTTCTGGTCACCCATTTTTCCCGGCACAACGCCTACCTCGTAAGCCTGGCCGTTCACCGCCATACCATTACCGTTGCGGTCCACAATCTGCCCGCGCACCGGATCGGTTGTCGCGAAGTTGATCTTGTCGCCCTTTTTCAAGTCAGGAAAAATATACGTCGAGTCCCAATTCAAATACCAATTTTTGTCTTCCTGCACCATGTGGGCTGTCTTGGAAAACTGAATCGGCCCTGCAATCGAATTCATTTTTACCGAAAACGGCAGCATTTCGGTCTCTTTCTCCGGCTTTTTATAATTTAACTTAAGGCCAGAAACCTCCAAATCGCTGTAAATCTTCTTATAGCGATTCACAAATTCCGTTTTGGTAATCGACTTCTTCGCATCCTTCGACAAGTACCCATACATGCTCGAAAACTTTTGCTGCTTCCACAAATCTATGTATTCCGAAAATCTGTCCTGCGCCGTTGGCCCCCGATTACAGCCCGCAATCACGAAAGTTAAAACCACTGCTGTAAAAAGGAACCCAATCCATTTTTTCAACCAGTATCCCCCCTAAACCTTATTTATCTTTAATTTTACAGTTTTCCCTTGGATTGGCAAAGGATAACATCACAAAACTGTGTTTCGATTTATAATTGTTGGTTTTTAAGATGCGTGGAAGATATCTTTTTCACACGAATTTGGTTTTCCGCAGAGGATATCTTTTTCATATGAATTTGGCTCCCCGCTGTTAGGCACGAATTGCCTCCCCGCAGAAGATATCTTTTACACAAAAAAAGAGGAAGGTTTCCCCTCCTCCTTGATTCATTATGAGTTTGTATCGGTAGAAGAGCTATCAGGTGTTGTGCTCTTCGTTTTTGAATCGTTTGTTGTTTTGTCTTTACTTGTGTTTGTTGTTTTATCTTTAGTAGTTGAATCAGTGCTGTCCGTTGACGTACTATCCGTTTTTTGTGTGGCAGAAGGTTTCGTTTGCTCATCCATTACTGCGTTTAACGGTTTGTTAAAGTAGTTTTGCGGATTGACGGCAACGCCATCTTTACGGATTTCAAAATGTACATGTGTTCCGGCTTTTTCGTTGAACAAGCTTTGTCCAGCCGTGGCAAGTACTTGTCCTTGTTTAATTTGGTCGCCAACCTTAACCTTCATATCTTTAACAGATTCATATTGTGACACAACACCATTTCCATGATCAATTTCAATGACATTGCCCAACAGCGAATCCTCTTGAACTTTTGTTACAGTACCAGTCATGGCAGCCACAACATCAAATGATTTACCGTCTTTCATGCCAATATCGATACCGGTATTTGGAACGTACGTATTTTTATAAACGACTAACGCAGCTTCCTGATCGGCTTTTTTACCAGAGAAATCATAGAATTTCTTTTGGATCACGACTTGTGCGGCATCTTTTACAGGCATTTGGAAATTTTCCATTTGCTTGTTGACTTCGACGGCTGGATCATTATATTTTTCACCAGCAATATCACTAGAGTTATAAGTGTATTTTTTCGCGTCATTGTTGTGACTAGCTTGATACCAAAGAACCCCGGTCAAAATGATTGCTGCACTTGCGATATAGATGGCTGGAAATACCCAACGCTTTTTCATAAAGCGTCTAAAACGAGAAGATTGTTTGTTTTCTTCCTCTCTCATTATCATCACCTCAGCAATCATTCTGAACAAATCAATAGAATTATATACACATCCCCAAAAATTTTTTTGGCTTATTTTTCGACAAAGTGATTACTTTTATTCATCAATTGGGAAATTTTTTTCAGGTTTGAAATAAATACGTCCTTTTTTGGATCCGTTATGGGGCAGGTTTAGGGATTGGAGGATGTGGGTTGCCGTGTCAGGAGAGGATATTTGCAGAAACCAGCGTAATTCTGCATTTGTGATTGTGGGCTTAATTAATAGGAAATAATCGTTGATGGATGGGAGAAAAGCCGTTTTGGATTGATAATGACAATGAGGGCAAATCCAGATACCATTTTTATAAAACATCGCTAGTAACTCACATTTTGGACAATGGACACCTGGAATGATTTCTTTCGGAGAAATATCGTACATTTTCTGGATATCGTAAACCGGCGGGGTATGTGCCGCTAATAAGGCATCTTCAAGGATCTTTAAACTAGATTTCGTGAGGGAATTTGGTAGTTGGTCAATTCGGTTAACTTTGTCGATCAAGGTTTCGCCAGTACACACATTTTTAAGAATATGTTCCATTCCAAGATCTGCTGTAATAATCGACTTTTCATTACCATTGGCAAATAGATACTCTATGGGAATGTGGCCAAAGTCGTGTTGTGCCAGCCATATTCCTAATTGCTGCGCCTGCTCGCGCGCCTGAAGTACTGGATTTTGAGCCCGTACCCGTTTATTTTTTTCAGGATAAATCTTTATAACCTG
>JAUZQA010000512.1 GCA_030705665.1 Bacillota bacterium | reverse complement strand
ATTTATAGCCCTGTTTGCCCAATCTGTCGCTGCCAATATTGAACAATTTTTTGGAGTCCCACTTGGGTCAAATAACACAAAGGAAATCCTAAAAATCATTCAAACATTCCCTCTTGCGGTTATAGTGAGCTCCATTATTGGACCAATTTTAGAAGAGATTGTTTTTCGAAAAATTATTTTCGGAGGACTATACGGACGTTTTAACTTCTTTATTTCTGCTCTTATCAGTTCGGTTATTTTTGCTTTGGCACATCAAGAGCCGCAGCACATCCTATTGTATTCTTCCATGGGATTTACATTTGCCTTTTTGTACGTGAAAACAAAGCATATTATTGTCCCGATGTTTGCCCACACAGCCATGAATACCTTTGTTGTATTAATTCAGATGGTCTATAAAGGGGATATCGAGAAGCTTAGCAGAACTGCACATGGAGTTCAAAACTTTATCGGAGGATTCTTATGAGAACGTCACCTTTGTTTTCCGGCTTCATCTATCTATTTCTCGGCCTATTATTTGTTTATTTTGCGATCCAAAATGTGCAGGAAAGTGGCTGGGGAATTTTCACCATTTTACTTGTTGTCCTCGCAACGTTTGATTGCGGTTCTGGTTTGAGGATGATTATTTCATCGATATTTTTTAAGAAAAAAGGTTGAATAAAGGCCGTTTCACTTATTCTGTGAAACAGCCTTTTCTTTTTTATTGTAATTTTGTCTTTACTTTTACTGTAGATTCTTTGTTCTGACTGTAACTGTCCGTGTACTCAACCTGGCCAATCGTGCAGCCAGGCCCAATCTCTACTGTATTTCCTCTGACAATTTGAGCTTCTGTATTCTCAAGATATATATGATCTCCTTCAATCACTTTCGCTGCGAGATGTCCTTCATCTTTTAAAAATGGAAGCAATAATGATTTTCTTTTGACGATAATTTTTCCGCCGCCAATTTCTTCAGCGATACTATGGCTGTGTCTCAGCCTGACATTTATAGTATCTGCACTTAACAATCCTTTAATTTCAAAGCTGCCAATCGAGCTGAATGAATCAAATTCTACATCACCCTCTGCCGCTAGGCTCCCCTTAATATCAGCTTTTTCCCCGTTTAAGTGTATGCCTGCATCCATCATTCCACGGATTTTTAATTCATTTATTTTGGCCTTCCCTTTAATGGACATCGTTCCCATGACAAGGCATTTCTTTGAAGAAAAACAGCCTTGAATTTCCGCTTCACCAAAGACTCTCATCGAATCAGCTTTTACATTTGCAGCCATTTCGCTTGTTCCATATGTTTTAAAAACGGAACCCTCGATATCATTTACAATCGTCCCTTCTCCGCGAATGACGATTTTATCGTAACGGCCACCAGAATAACTCCCTGATCCATTAATAACCAGATTTTGTGTATTCGCCATCAATAATCCCCACCCTTTATAGCCTCATTGATAACCGCTTTTTTATGTTGAGTCAAACTGCCAGTATATTCAACTAAGCCAATATTGCAATTGGGTCCAATTGTTATATGGTTGCCGCGAACAATTTTTGCATTGGTGTTTTCAATTTCAATATGGTCCCCTTCGATTAAATGAACATCCAGTGAGTTTTGAAAAAATGGCTTAAATAAATTACCCATTAACGATGATTTCTGTTTAATCATGATCGTTTGTCCGCCAATCTCTTCTGCCTTACATTCCCCATATATCCTTACATCAACCTCATCAGCATTCAATAAACCGCCAATTGAAAAATGACATTCCGCCTTAAAAACCTCTGCTTCACAATCTTCCCCAACATTCAGCCTGCCTCTTACTTTTATTTCTTCGCTTTTTAATGAACCACTGACGGTGGCACTCCCAGAAACTTTCATCTTTTTGACGACCGCATTTTTTTCAATTTTCCCTCTGCCTTCAATACTCAAAGTTTCACTCTCAATATTTCCAAAAATTTTTCCATTTCCACTTATTCTTGTAGTTTTGGCGTTTAGGTTTCCATTAACTAAACCATTTCCACTGCATTCAAAATCAACGCAGGTAACATCGGTGTTAACTGTCCCTTTTCCATTCAAAATGACTCGATTGAACTCCCCGCCGTTTGATGCCCCAAAACCGTTTATCGTTAAATCGCCTCTATTTTTCGTTTCCATTCTCTTCACCTCTATCCTAGTTTCGTTTTTATTTCCTCCATAAGCTGGAGCAAAGAAATCCGTGCAATAACCTTCGCACCTGTTTCAACATAAAAGTTTTCAGTGTTAACTAGTAACAGACAACTGGAAACTCCCAGCTTACGAAGCATGACTATTTCACAACTTTTTTGTTTAATTACTTCTTCATGATCTTTTAAAACACGAAAAATCATTTTACCTTCTTCAAGATTGATGTCACCAGATTGCAGTAATTTTTCGAGAATATACACCTCTACGACCCGTGATAAATCAAAATCGTTACCGCGAACATCATTCTCCTGATAAAACTGAAGCACAGCTTCTGAAACAATGTTACGTTTTATTAATTCATCTTTAGTTAAATTTAAATCAGATATGTTGGGTGAAAACATTTCTGCCAGCTCATCTAAAGATAGATTTTCTTTCATATCTTGAATTTTGTTAATCCTGTCTAGAATCTTTTCTTTTGGAAAAAATGTTTCCTGTCCGGTAAAGGTCGATTTCCTGACAAACCATTCTTCTGGAATTAGATCCTTCCGCTTCCATCGATACAACTGTCCATAGGAGATTCCGGTCAACTCTAACAAATCTTTTTTGGAAATTAGCTCTTCACTCATTTTAGAAAACTCCCTTCTGTTATTAATGTAACATAACACTGTTACGTTGTAAACGTAGTTTGTTTTGTTCACATTAAGTTTTAAATAATACTTTCAAAAACCTTTTTACTCGTATATTGAAGCTCTATATTACTTTGGTCTTTGTTTCTGAATCTGTTTGGGCACATGAAAGCCCCCTATGTTACCTTACTCTCTATTCCAGCTCCGCTTCGGGCACATTAAAGCCTCAATGCTCCCATATTTTTGATAGTCCTTATAGTAAGTAATAAAAAGACCCATTCACGGATGTGAACAGGTCCCTTGTTTCATATTTAAATTTCTTCTTCGAGTTCCACTTCTTTTTCCGCTTCATCTTCCACTTCATTGTCGTTGGAATAATGCTTTAAGAAATATACAAGTGACTGAAGCTCCACGGCCAAGTCAATGTGATGTACCCTGATTGACGAAGGAACACTTAATCTTGCTGGAGTAAAGTTTAAAATACCCTTAACATTTGCCTTTACTAAACTGTCCGTAATCGTTTGCGCAACAGGAGCCGGTACAGTT
>JAUZQA010000511.1 GCA_030705665.1 Bacillota bacterium | reverse complement strand
ATAAGCCAATAACTCTTTTTTGATTTTTAAAACCATTTCAAAGCGGCGCAGCACCTGCAGGAAATCAATATAGGTAACAGATTCCTCAAACTCCAAAACACTAAGATTAACCACGCCTTGTTCAAAAACAGTTTTATATTTCTCAAGTGTTTGAATGGCCTGATTGGCCTTTGTCAGCATGACTCCAATATCATTTAGTTCATAACGTAAATTCCCTTGATATAAGGTAATAATATTCCTTCTTTGTGATATAGCGATGACAAGTGCTTTTGTTTGTTTGGCAACCCTCTCAGCTGTTCGATGACGCATTCCTGTTTCAGATGATGGGACCCCAGGGTCTGGAGCAAGATGGGCATTTGCATATAATATTTTATTGCCCAATTCGTTCAAAATGATAGCTCCATCCATTTTTGCCAATTCATATAAATAACTGGGAGTAAAAGAACAGTTAATTGCAAATCCACCATCTACGATGCTTTTCACTTTTTCATTGTAGCCCATGACAATAAGTCCGCCAGTATTTGCCCGCAATACATTATCAATTCCCTCGCGAATGGGAGTGCCAGGAGCAATAAACTTAAGTACCTCCATCACCGTTTGCTCACTCGACCTTTTATTATCCATTCACACTATCCCCCTAAAGTTGCCTTTAATGCCTCACTTACAGATGAGACACCGATCAACTCAATTCCCGCTGGACCCTTCCATCCCCCCAAGTTGTTGGCGGGCAGGATCACTCGCTCAAAACCAAGTTTAGCTGCTTCCTGAACACGCTGTTCAATTCTTGAGACCCGTCTAACTTCTCCTGTTAAACCGACTTCCCCAATAATACAGTCTGTCGGCATTGTCGGTTTATCGCGGAAGCTTGAGGCAATGCTGACGGCAATGGCGAGGTCAATCGCTGGTTCGTCTAACTTCACTCCGCCAGCTACCTTCAAATAAGCATCTTGGTTTTGCAATAGCATACCAACTCGTTTTTCCAGTACCGCCATTAAGAGTGGCACCCTGTTATGATCAATACCAGTCGCCATCCTTCTTGGATTCCCAAAACTTGTAGGCGAAATCAAGGCCTGGATTTCAACTAAAACAGGTCTTGTACCCTCCATAGAGGCACAAACGGTAGAGCCGGCAGCCCCTCGAGACCTTTCCTCAAGAAAAATTTCCGATGGATTTTCGACCTCTTCAAGACCCATTTCTTTCATCTCAAAAATTCCCATTTCATTTGTTGACCCAAATCGGTTTTTAACCGCTCTCAAAATACGATATGTATGATGTCGTTCCCCCTCAAAGTAAAGGACAGTATCAACCATATGTTCAAGCAATCGCGGCCCTGCTATCGAGCCCTCCTTTGTAACGTGTCCCACTATAAAGACAGCAATCCCTTTTGTTTTTCCAATCCTCATTAATTCTGCTGTACACTCCCGAACCTGAGAAACACTTCCCGGAGCAGAAGTAACTTCTGGATGAAAAATGGTTTGGATGGAATCAATAATGACAAAGTCAGGATTTGCCCCTTCGATTGTTCGATTAATTTCTTCGAGATTTGTTTCTGAATAAACTAGGAGGTTTTCTGACATTACTCCAAGTCTGTCGGCCCGCAGCTTTGTCTGCCTTAATGATTCTTCCCCTGAAATATATAATACCTGGTTGCCTTTGTGCGCTAGCTGGGAAGAAACCTGCAGTAAAAGAGTGGACTTTCCAATTCCAGGGTCACCGCCAATTAAAACAAGAGAACCTCTGACTACACCTCCCCCCAGAACTCGATTAAGTTCTTTAAGGTCAGTTAAGATCCGCGGTTCGCTGGCCGTTTCAATCGATGTGATTGGCATCGGCTTGGAGGCAATCATCGGACCTCCCTCTGAATGTGCAAAGGCTCCTCTTCGTGATGTTCCGGTTACTTCTATTTCCTCCGTCATTTTATTCCAAATACCGCAGCCAGGACATTTCCCCATCCATTTTGGAGACTCATAGCCGCACTCTTGGCAAATAAACTTTGTTTTCCTTTTCGCCATATTTCCACCTCCCCTAATAGATTTTCCATTAAAAAAAGAGGTACACGATTAACGTTATTTACGTGTACCTCCATTCATTTTTTAAAAGCTGATCATAGACTCTTATTTTGCCAGGCTGGTTTTTTCAGCCGTTCTTACTTTAAACTCATCATCAACTACATCAATTATAACATTCTGTCCTGTTAGCAATGTACCTCTTAGTAATTCTTCAGATAGGCGATCTTCAATATGTTTTTGGATCGCACGACGCAATGGACGGGCTCCGTATTCAGGATCATAACCTTCTTTAGAAATTTTTTCTTTAGCTGACGCAGTTAATTCCAAGGAGATATCTTGTTCCTTTAGGCGTTTTACTAGTTGATCTGACAACAGTGTTACAATTTCTTGAAGATGCTTTTTCTCCAAAGCATGGAAAACAATGATTTCATCAATACGGTTTAAGAATTCAGGACGGAAAGCCTTCTTCAATTCCTCCATGACTTTACCCTTCATGTCTTTGTAATCCTGATCCGTATTATCTTGAATGTTAAAGCCTACATACTTGTTCTTCTTCAATGCCTGTGCCCCAACATTGGAGGTCATGATCAACACTGTGTTACGGAAGTCAACGGTTCTTCCTTTTGAATCTGTTAGGCGTCCATCTTCAAGAACCTGCAGCAGGATATTAAACACATCTGGATGTGCTTTTTCAATTTCATCAAGCAGGATAACGGAATAAGGTTTTCTACGTACCTTTTCTGTTAACTGTCCGCCTTCCTCATATCCCACGTATCCTGGAGGTGAACCTACCAGCCGGGATGTGGAATGCTTCTCCATATACTCAGACATATCGATCCGAATCATGGCATCCTCGTCACCGAACATGGCTTCTGCAAGTGCACGTGCTAGCTCTGTTTTTCCAACCCCTGTTGGTCCTAAAAATACAAATGAACCGATTGGGCGTTTTGGATCCTTTAATCCGGCACGAGCGCGACGGACTGCCTTTGAAACTGCCTTCACAGCCTCTTCTTGACCAATAACCCGTGAATGAAGGATTTCTTCAAGATTCAATAATTTTTCTGTTTCAGTTTGTGCCAGCTTGGAGACTGGAATACCCGTCCAACTGGAAACAACACTGGCAATATCCTCAACGGTAACTTCACTATTTTCTTTTCCTTGTTTGGCCTTCCAGTTCTTCTTCGTTTCTTCCAGCTGTTCGCGCAGGCGCTGCTCTGTATCCCGCAATGAAGCTGCTTTTTCAAATTCCTGACTCTGTACAGATGCATCCTTTTCCTTGCGAACTTCCTCAAGCTTAACTTCTAGTTCTTTCAAGT
>JAUZQA010000510.1 GCA_030705665.1 Bacillota bacterium | reverse complement strand
CTGATCCTAAACGGAACTTTTTCGTTTCAGGGTCTTTTTGAACATAGCCAATGATAAGGAGCGTTTCTAAGATTTTTAATGCTGTAGGATTGGTAAGTTTGGTTGCATGTGCAATTTGGTTTAATGCTTGTGGATGGTTACAAGAAGCAAGATAATCTAAAATCCGATTCGCTTTTAATAGGACGGTTCCATATGGTTGTTTTTCCTTCTCCATCAATTATTACCTCCAAGAATGATGTTTAAATCATCTGAATGAATTATAGCTAAGAATATTTAAATATAAATAATTTGGCTATTGTATTCTAATTACCATCTATATATAATGGAAATATAAATTTCTATATAATAAATATAATTTCCAAATAGGAAATAGTCAACTAAAATTTAAAGTGGAATCTAAAAATATAGGAAGAGGAGCTCAAACAATGAAGAAAATTATTACTTTTGGAGAAATTATGCTGCGATTTTCTACCAATGTAGGTCAAAGACTTTCTCAAGCCAGTCATTTAAACATGCATTACGGCGGTGCTGAAGCAAATGTTGGCGTTTCACTTTCTCATTTTGGGCATGAAGTGTTTTTTGTCAGCAAGGTACCGGGAAACCAATTGGGAATTGCGGTTGAAAGCCACTTGAAAGCACACGGTGTTCATACAGAATATCTTTTAAAAGGCGGAGAACGGTTAGGTACGTATTATGTAGATTCCGGCACGGGACCAAGAAGTGCCCAGGTTATCTATGATCGGGCACACTCTAGTTTTTCACAGTCGGCGATGGAAGATTTCAATTTTGATGAAATCTTTACGAATGCGAGTTTATTCCATGTATCAGGGATTACCGCTGCATTATCTCCAACATTAAAAGAGCTGACATTACTTGCTTTAAAAAAGGCAAAAGAATATGGGGTTTTGACCAGCTTTGATTTTAATTATCGTGCCAAACTTTGGAGCCAAAAAGAGGCATCAGAAGCGATAAAGTCGATCATCTCATTTGCAGATATTTGCTCTTGCGGAGAATTAGATGCCATTTATTTGCTAGGTATTGAGAAGGCGGATGATTCTCTAAGTAAAGCAGAAAAACTTAAATATTATTACTCTAAAATACAAGAAATGTATCCAAATATTCGATATATGAGTTCTACATTTAGAGAAGTTATTTCAGCTTCAAATAATACACTGCAAGGAAATTTTTATTCTGACGGTGAGCTTTTTCAATCCAGAGTCTATCAAATTGATCATATCATTGACCGTGTTGGCGGCGGGGATGCCTTTGCTTCAGGCATTTTACATGGGATTATTGAAAAAATGCCGTCGCAGGAGCTAATTTCCTTTGCGACAGCAGCCTCTGTTTTAAAACATACGGTAGAAGGGGATGCCAATATTTTTACATCAGAAGAGATCGAAACATTTATGAAAAATGAACCTGGTAAAATTGTCCGTTAAAGCATGAATTTATCCAAAGGCTAAATCAGTAGATTTGGTCTTTTTTTTGTCTTCTTTTTTCTTACAAGAGTATTTGAACAAATTGTTAAAAAAGCTGCAAAATTCTCAGTTGTAATGTAAATGTAATACTCCTATTACTTAAATGACAAATTACGATGTTATACTGCAGAAAACAGAGGAAAAATGTCGTAAAATTTAGCTATTTGCAGCTGAGATACATAAAAAATGTCAAAATGCGTCGAAAGTGAACCGCCAAAGACGTAGCAGTTTGGCAACGAGAAGGCAGGGGAATTTTGTGAAGAAAACGCTAGCAGTGTTAAGTACAACGGTGATGCTTGGATTAGGTAATATTGTTGCCATACCGGCAGTTAAAGCGGATACATTACAACAAAATATAGCCAATGCAAACGCAAATATTTCAAAAGCAAATGACGGGTTAGCTGCAGTTACAGAACAAATGAATCGTGTTAATACTGCTATTGCCGAAAATAATAATAAAGTTGTAGATACACAGAATAAAATCACTGAAAAGAATAATGAAATTAATCAGCTTCAAGGGCAAATTACAGATCTTAAAGATAAAATTGAGAAACGAAACGATATTTTAAAAAAGCGGGCTCAATCATTCCAAGAAGCGGGTACAACTGTAAATTATATTGATGTTGTTTTGGGTGCTTCCAGTTTTAAAGATTTAGTTGATCGGGTAGGGGCAGTAGCACAATTGGTTGAAGCTGATAACAGCCTATTAACTCAACAAGAAACAGACAAGCAATCTATTGAAGAAAAACAAGCAACTGTACAGAAAACACTTGATGACTTAAATGCGATGAAAACGGATTTAGATGGAATGACAGCAGCGCTTGCAGATCAAAAAGCACAGCAAGCAGCACAGCAGGCTGCATTACAGCAACAACAACAAGACGGTAAAAACCAACTTGCTACTTTAATGGCACAGCAAGAACAAGCGGCTGCTGCACAAATCCAAGTAGGGGTAAGTGAAGCGAAGCAAAATACAGGATCCAGTAATAATTCATCAAGTATCAGTGCTCTTCCGACTAGCACAGCAGCAAGCGGCAGCATAAGCACTGTAATCCAAGCTGGTTATAGATATATTGGTCATTCCGTCTATAAATTTGGCGGCGGCCGCAGCGCATCTGATATTGCCAATGGATTTTTTGATTGTTCTGGATTCGTACATTGGGCATTTTCACAAGCTGGCATCGGCGTAGGATCAAGTACCGACTCCTTGTTAGGTGCTGGTTCTCGAGTATCTGCTAGTGACATGCAGCCTGGAGATCTAGTGTTCTTTAATACTTATAAAACAAATGGGCATGTTGGCATTTACATTGGCGGCGGAAACTTCATCGGTTCACAAGATTCAACAGGTGTAGCAGTTGCTAATATGTCAGGTGGATATTGGGCACAGCATTTTGCAGGTGTTGTCGTTCGGGTAAGATAGTCATTCAATAGATTCATTGAGAAGGACCGATTTAATAAATCGGTCTCTTTCTTTTTTCTTAACACATTAAATTATTTTGCACAAAAGGGGAGCATCCGTATAAGCGGTGCTCCCCTTTTGTGATTAACTAAGTTCTGTTTCATGTCTTTGTTTGAAAACAAATAGTCGTTGTCCTAAATAGTTCGTAATGGTGTAAATGCCTGTTCCGAACAATACTGCCGCATCTTGAGCATATTTTGTCCCCAAAAAAGAAATCTTTGCAAATAAAAACAGAGCAATTTTTTCCCCAAGATAGTAGGAAATAAAATAACAAATCAAGATGACAATGGCAAAACGCAGCATGCTTGTACCAACTGCTGCATTACTTTTAAATGTAAAGCTTCTATTAAGAATGTAGCTGACGCAAGCACCAATTACATTCCCTAGAAAGGT
>JAUZQA010000051.1 GCA_030705665.1 Bacillota bacterium | reverse complement strand
TTTGGCTGGATGGTCCCAAAGCAGACCTGATCCAACAAAAAATAGAAGAATACCTTTTGACGCAGCCGGTAGACGAAGTAGAAAAAGACTTTTCTGATTGCAAAATTGCGGCTAATAAAATGATGACGTTCGAGGAATTACCAAATCATCCTCATTTTATTGCACGTGAAGCGTTCATCGAATGGGAGACCAATGAGGGGAAAAAGTGTAAAGGACCGAATATCTTCCCTAAATTTAAAAATAATCCTGGACAAATTTGGCGACCAATGCCAACGCTCGGAATGGATACAGAAGATATCTTAAGTGGTATAGGCTATTCAAGTGAACGCATTCAAGAATTAAGTGAAAAGGGCATTATCAAAACAGGTGAAAGCAAATAAAGTTGCGATCTAAGAATGGGTACATGGATCAGAAGATGCGTGCATCTCAACCAACACAATTGTGTTGTAAATAACTAAATGATTAAGAAGGTGGAAATATGAGAGTTATTTCATGTTGTAAGGCTGTACCTGAAGAACAGGATATTGTCGTTGCTAAAGATAGACAGATTTCCTTTGAAAAAGCGGAATGGAAATTCGGTCAATATGATCTTAATGCAGTAGAAGCAGGAAAACAAATTGTTGAAACTGCAGGGGGACATTTATCCGGATTGTGTGCCGGAAGCAAAATTCTCGAAAATGCAAAACTGAAAAAAGATATACTTTCCAGAGGTCTGGATGATCTATATGTTGTGATGGATGAAACAATGGAACAGTCAGACACCTATCAGTCGGCTAGAGTGTTGGAAGCTGCCATTAAGAAAATGGGTGATTTTGATCTGGTTTTGTGCGGAGCAGGTTCATCTGATTTGTATGCACAGCAGGTAGGTAATCAATTAGGCGAATTATTAGGGATACCGGTCGTCAATGCCGTTAACAAAATTACCCCTCAGGGAGACAAAGTCATTGTTGAACGTGCACTGGAAGATGCGATTCAAGTACTTGAAGTCTCATTACCTGCAGTACTGTCTGTTACATCGGAAATAAATGTCCCACGGATAGCAGGGATGAAAGATATTATTGCGGCCAATAAAAAGCCGGTGACCAAATTCACATTATCTGAGATCGAAGCCACGGAACATCAACCATCCAGTACGATATTGAGCACTTTGGCACCTGAGCAGGTGGACCGCCGTTTAAATATCCTGGAAGGCGAATCCGATGATGTTGTAGATGCTTTTGTAAAACTGCTAAGTGCTGAATTGAAGTAATCAAAAAAGAGGTGAAGATTTTATGACAATCAAGAATGTTTGGATTATAACCGATGATCAAAATTCTGTAGGAGAATTGTGCGGCGGAGGACACCAACTCGGTGAGCAAGTATCTGTCGTGTTATTTGGTGATAAAAATCAAGGGGAAGAAGCAATTTTCTCAGGGGCTGACAATGTATATTTGTTTGGATCTCCTGGGGAATCCGTAATGGTTGAAGCTTATTCTAAATCAATTGCCGACTTGCTGCGTACAGAAAAGGCAGATTTAGTGATGGTTTATTCTTCTGTACGAGGTAAGCTAATGGCTGGACGAATTGCTTCTCAGTTAGGGACCAGTGCCATTTCGAATGTAACGGAGCTTACCGTAGAAGAGGTCGGCATTATCGCGAAGCACATGGTTTATGGCGGCGCTGCAATAAGAACAGAAAAAGCTTTATCAGAAACAGCTGTTGTAACAATCGGAACAGGTGTATTTGCTGCAATGCCTAAGGATGCAGCAAGACAGGGTAAGATCATCGAAATCAATTCGAATGTCGACGATGCTGGAATCCGCATTCTAGAAACTCGTCCAAAACAGGGTGAATTAGTAAACCTAAACTCTGCGAAAAGGGTTGTTGGCGTCGGACGAGGTTTTGCAAGCAAAGAAGATCTGAAAATGGCCGAAGATCTTGCCGCTCTAGTTGGAGCTGAGATGGCGTGCAGTCGGCCAATCGCAGAAGGTGAGAAGTGGATGAGCAAGGAGCGCTATATTGGAGTATCCGGCGTTGTCCTGAAACCAGATATTTATATTTCCATGGGTATATCAGGCCAAATTCAGCACTTGGTAGGTGTAAACCAAGCTAAAACACTGGTGGCCATTAACAAAGATAAAAATGCACCGATTTTCAAGCATGTTGATATTGGTCTGGTCGGTGATCTATATAAAGTTCTGCCGAAAATCGTTGAGAAAATGAAAGCATAGAATGAGAGACATAATTTGCGTTACTGAGAAACTGATACCAGCTTCATTAGTAGCATTTTAAAATATCCCATCATCAGAGTGTCGATCATAATCAAGAACAACTATTTGAAGGGGTGATAAGCATTGGGTGAGGAAAAATTTGACGCGATTATCGTGGGAGGAGGCCTTGCCGGCTCTACTGCAGCCTATGTTTTGGCACAGGAGGGCTTGCAGGTACTGCTCATTGAAAGAGGTAATTACGGCGGCTCTAAAAATATGACGGGAGGCCGCCTCTACGCTCACAGTTTAGAAAAAATAATTCCCAATTTTGCAGAGGAAGCACCGGTTGAAAGAAGAGTTGTCAAAGAACGTATCAGCATGATGACAGAAAAAGATGCGGTAACGATGGATTATCATTCTTCCCGTTTGGCTGAAACAGGCAGTGATTCTTATGTGGTTATGCGGGGCGAGTTTGACCGATGGCTCTTTAACAAGGCAGAAGAGGCGGGAGCAATAGCCGCAGCCGGTATTAAGGTCGACCAATTAATAATGGAAAATAATCGGGTCACAGGAGTTATCTGCGGCGGTGAGGAAATGAAGGCCGATGTAGTCATTCTGGCAGATGGTGTCAATTCATTGTTAGCTGAAAAAGCAGGTCTGAGAAAAAGGGTCCAGCCTTCTCAGGTTGCAGTGGGAGTCAAGGAAATCTATGAGCTGCCGGCAAAGGTGATTGAGGACCGTTTTGGTTTAACAGGTAATGAGGGTGCCGCATGGCTATTTGCCGGGTCCCCAAGCAATGGGCTTGTGGGCGGCGGCTTCTTATATACGAATAAGGAAAGCATTGCGATTGGCTTGGTTCTGGGCCTTGAGCATATCGGAGAGAGCGACAAAACAATCGAGGAAATGCTTACAGCGTTTACTAATCATCCCGAAATAGCTCCTTTAATTAAGGACGGCAAGCTTCTTGAAAGAAGCGGTCACGTTGTGCCTGAAGCAGGCTCGTCTATGGTTTCAACCTTGCATGGTGACGGCTTCCTGATTTGTGGCGATGCGGCGGGCTTTTGTTTAAACATCGGCTATATGGTAAGAGGAATGGATTTGGCTATTACCTCAGGCGAGTTGGCAGCAAAGGCTGTTCTTGCGGCAAAAGAAAAAGGCGATTTTAGTTCGGCCTCTCTCAAAAGGTACAAGGACTTGCTGGATAATAGCTTCATCATGAATGATCTTTCCGTTTATAAGAATTTTCCTGCGTTTATGGAAAATCCGCGTATTTTCAACCAATATCCTGCTATGGTATCCGACATTATGGCAGAAATGTTTGTGGTTGACGGAAAGCCTGCAGTTCCATTACGGAAGAAAGCGATGAAGCATTTGAAGGCTGTTGGTCTTATCAATCTAGTAAAAGACGGACTGAAGGGAGTGAAATCTGTATGAGTATATCCATTGAGGAAAAATTGGGCGTAAATAAATATTTTGTTGATGAAGGGAATGCTCATATAGAGATAGACCCTTCCTATCCTGATATGAAGGAGAAAATGAAGCTTATCAATGCCTGTCCCGCAGGCTTGTACAAGCTCAATGAAGATGGAACCTTATCCTTTGATCATGCCGGCTGTCTGGAATGCGGCACTTGCAGAGTTTTGTGCTTAGGCACAATCGTAAAGAAATGGGAGTTTCCTGAAGGCACAATGGGTGTAG
This sequence comes from Bacillota bacterium, assembly GCA_030705665.1. Next base: position 8,935 of record JAUZQA010000051.1, on the reverse strand, counting down.
AATTCCGATACGGATAATGAAAAGGCAATATGAATATACACGATAGGCGCATGTATGATGCGGCCTGGCTGCGATTTTTAAAGTGAGAAGCTTGAGTGATGATGTTAAGAGGTGTGAACAATGGCAGATATAGTGGGGAACAAGACTTTGCGAGATATGTGGGACGAGCTGGCCCGGATAAACGGTGAAAAAAAAGTCTTGATCTTTCATGACTGCAGCGGTAATGATTGTGAATTTACCTACTCACAATTTAATGAAGAAATTAATAAAACAGCAAATCTTTTTATCGATATGGGGATAAAAAAAGGGGACAGGGTTGCCATTCAGCTCCATAACAGTCCTGAGATTTTGATGTGCTGGTTTGGGCTCGCAAAAATCGGAGCAGTGATGGTTCCCTTAAACACGAAATACACACAAGAAGAATGTGGAGAGATAATCAAAAAATGCGGTATTGCTACCGCAGTGATCGAAGAAAAGTTTCTCTCTTTTTATGATCGAGGCCGGCCGAACCATGATAACGGTATTAAAAATATATTGTTGGCAAGAAGTGAAAAACAAATTCCCGGAACGATAAATTTTGGGATCAGTAAGGAAAAACAGCCTGGGGAATTAAAGGAGCTCAGACCTTTAAGCAGTGACGATGCAGCTGAAATTTTGTTTACATCCGGTACCACATCAAAGCCAAAGGGCGTAGTTATTACCCATTGCAATATGCTATACGCCGGTATTTTTACCTCCTGGCAGCTTTCGATGAGACAGGACGATCGTTTTTTAACGATCATGCCTGCTTTTCATGTGGATTTTCAGCTTGATGCCCTCATGCCGATCCTAACGGTTGGCGGAACGATGATTGTGGTGGAAAAATACAGCGCCAGACGGTTTTGGAAGCAGGTCTGCGACTATAAGGCAACGATCACAGAGTGTATCCCAATGATGGCTCGTACACTGATGCTGCAGCCGGTGCAAGAATGGGAAAAAAATCATTGTGTTCGTGAAGTGTACTTCTATCTTGCCCTTACTCAAAAGGAAAAGAACGCTTTTGAAGAGCGCTTTAACGTACAATTGCTCGTTTCCTATGGCTTGACCGAGTCTCTTGTTGGTGTAATCGGTGCCCCTCCGAGCGGGGAAAGAAATTGGCCTTCAATCGGCAGACCAGGCTTGTCTTATGAGGCAAAGATTATTGATGAGGAAGGCAACGAGCTTCCTCCCAACACTATTGGTGAGATCTTGATTAAGGGCGTACCCGGAAGAACTCTTATGAAGGAATATTATCATGATCCGGAAGCAACGGCAAAGACCTTGAAGCCCGGAGGATGGCTGCATACAGGGGACAAGGGCTATGTTGATGAGTCAGGCTGGTTTTATTTTGTTGACCGCAAGGTAAATATGATTAAACGGGCAGGAGAAAATATTTCCACCACTGAAATTGAGAATATCCTTATGTGTCATCCGAAAATTGATGAAGCGGCGGTAATCGGTGTGCCTGATCCTATTCGTGATCAGGCAGTAAAAGCTTTTATTGTTTTTAAAAATGATGAAGAGCTTAGTACGGAGGAGATCCTGGAATATTGCAGTGGGCGTATGGCTACATTCAAAGTGCCGTCATTTATCGAAATAAGGACCTCTTTCCCTAGAACCTGTACCTATAAAGTACAAAAAAAATTGCTGAAATAATAATACTTTTTAATATGAGAGGATGATTAAAATGGCAATAAAAATGGAAATGGTTGGGCAAACATTTGGACCTTTTGAACGGGAATACAATTTTAAAGATTTGATTTTGTTTGCACTTGGCTGCGGTGCTGGTGTTGACGGGAAAACAGATTTGGAATACGTTTACGAAAAGGATCTGAAAATTCTCCCGATGTTTGCAGCGATGCCGATTGTGGACAGTGAAGTTACGAAAACCATTGATTATGGCTATAATTATGCAGGGTCACTCCATTGGGGATTCGATTTACAATTTCACCAGCCGATGACGAAATTATCGGGTAAATTAAGTACACAAGTCCTTCTTAAGGGGCTATATGATCGTGGGCCCGATAAAGGTTTGTTAGCACAGCATATTGGGGAAACCTATGATGAAACAGGCGCCAAAATTTTTACCAACGAAAGCTGGGATTGTTTGATCTATGATGGCGGCTTTGGAGGTCCGAAACCGCCGAAAGATATCGTGGAAATTCCCGATAGAGAACCAGATTTTGAGATTGAAGAGCGGATTCCTGAGAATCAGGCGCTCATTTACAGATTGTCAGGGGATTATCACCCTCAACATATTGATTGGGAATATGCCAAAGCAAATGGTCAAATGAAGCCGATTCTTCATGCCGTTAGTTTTGCAGGAGTTGCCTGCCGGCATTTCATTAAAACATTCATTCCTGGAGAACCGGAGCGATTAACACGCTTCAAGACTCGTATTACAGCTTCACTGCTTCCAGGGGCAACCCTTAAGACGCAAATGTGGATAATGGGTGAGAACAAGGTTCACTTTAGAGTCATTGATGCGTATACACAAGCAAAACCTTATCTAAATTTTGGCATCATTGAATGGAAATAGTCGTTCATCCTCCATCTATTGCTATACTAACTGTTTTAGAAGAATCGTCTGTACGAAGGAATGGGTTTGTAAACCGATAGAATGTTAAAAGGAAGCAGAGGCGAAGCCTTGATGACGAATGGAAATACGGATACAGGTGCTTCGCTTGGCTTCTATTTTTCCTGCAGCATATCGGCAAAATTGCGGCTTCCCTGGGGTAAAGCTGGTAAAAAATACAGCTTAAGTGTTAATACCAATATTGCAGGTAATAGTGATTAACAATTGTTTGCCAAAAAGGGAGTAAAGAGTATGCAATCCAAAAAAACGCTCGATGATTTTGAATTTACGCCTTTTCTTAAGAAAATGACCCTTTTTGCCAGTGGCGGTCCATTCTTGGATGGCTATGTCCTGGTTATTATAGGTGTCGCCCTTGCCCAATTAGGACCTCAACTGAATTTAGATGCACACTGGAGTGCATTGGTTGGAGCTGCTGCTTTGGCAGGGATTTTTATTGGCACTGCCCTATTTGGATATATAACGGATCTAGTGGGGCGACAGTTGATGTTTACCGTTGACATCATTGCCATTGCAATCATTTCTATTGGGACTATGTTTATTTCTTCTCCAATACAGCTTGTTGTCATGAGGTTTTTAATAGGAATTGTGATTGGGGCGGACTATCCGATTGCAACTTCACTGGTAGCGGAATTCACACCGCGAAAGTACAGGGCTCTTTCTATAGGATTTATTGCAGCGGTTTGGTATTTAGGTGCGACAGCAGCGGATATTGTGGGATATTATTTGTCCGATGTAGAGGGTGGCTGGCGGTGGATGCTGGGCAGCGCATTTATACCTTGTGTGTTCCTTCTAATCGGTCGGTGGGGGACTCCGGAATCACCGCGATGGCTGGCTCATAAAGGGCGTGTTGAGGAGGCCCGTGCAGTTGTACAAAAGTTATTTGGTGCGGATGTGGAATTAGAACCTGAAGAAGTTAAGAAGACAAGATATAGCAAGATATTTGAAAAAGGATATTTTAGAAGAATGATGTTTGTGGGTACCATATGGGCCTGTCAGGTTGTACCGATGTTTGGCTTGTACACATTTGGTCCGCAGATTATGAGTGCATTTGGCCTTGGGGCAGGAAAACAAGCTATTTTAGGTGATATAATTATTAGTATGTTTTTCCTTATCGGCTGTGTTCCTGCGATGTTTTGGCTGAATTCGATAGGCCGCCGTCCATTGCTGATTGGGAGCTTTACAATCATGAGCATTGCTCTGGCAGTCTTGGGATTTTATCCAAACGCCAATATATGGATTATCGTTGCCGCCTTTGGCATTTATGCATTCTTTTCCGGCGGCCCTGGTATTTTGCAGTGGCTTTATCCGAATGAACTTTTTCCAACTGAGATTCGCGCTTCGGCAGTAGGTGCTGCTATGGCTTTCAGCCGAATTGGAACAGTATTAGCTACTTATACGCTGCCAATTTACATGGGTAATCATGGGATTGGACCAACCATGATGGTTGGCACAGCTATCTCGGTTCTTGGACTGGTTGTGTCAATTGCCATGGCTCCTGAGACAAAAGGTTTAACATTAGCTGAATCAAGTTCGGTGGATTATAAACATTAAGAGAGAATCCCCTAGTATTGAAATATTAATAAAATGAAATAGAGAAAGAGAATTAATTGCAACTGTAGAAAAATTTTGAGATGAATACTTTTATTGTTCGTATGAAGCAAAAAGATTTAAAGGCGGAATTTTTTAAATAAGCTTAAATAGAAAAGCAAAATCACAAAATGTGATTTTGCTTTTCTATTTTTACAACTAAAAAGAAGTGCTTAGGTTCATTTTTGATCATAAGACCTGAAAATTAAACGATATGAATCTTATGCTGAATGTCGATATCTAATCGCTTCAGTTTATAATGTAAACATTGTCTGGACAGATTCAGTTCCTTGGCAGTTTGGTTAATATTAGCGTTATTTCTTTTGAGTGCTTCAGTCAAAATATCTTTTTCAACTTGCTCCATTATTTGATTATAATCCTTCCCTTTTGGCACGGAAATCGGTAACGTATTATTCTCGTGGACTTTGTCCCGAAGGAACGCAGGTAAATGCTGCATTAGCAGGGAATTATCAGCAGGATCAACCATGTTCATCGCATGCTCGATACAATGACTTAATTCTCGAACATTTCCTGGCCAGTCATAGTTTTGCATGACCTGAATGACTTCTTCGGAAATCTCGTCAATTTTTCTCCCCAGTATCTTATTGTATTTATTAATGTAATTCCAGGATATGGTAATGATATCTTCTTTTCTTTTTCGCAAAGGCGGACATTCCAAAGTGACTACAGCGAGACGATAGTAAAAATCGCTTCTAAGCTTTTCTGTTTCAATGGCTTCCTTAGGGTCATTATTCATCGCACTAATTATTCGCGGGTTAACAGGAATTTCTTTGTTTCCCCCAACTCTGCGAATCCGATTTGTTTCCAATGCTCTCAAAAGTTTGGACTGGAGAACGACGCTCATAGAATTCAGTTCATCCAGAAAAAGTGTGCCATTTTTAGCCTCTTCGAACAGCCCCGGTTTATTCTCAGCCCCAGTAAATGCACCCTTATTTGTCCCAAACAGGATGCTTTCTAATAAGGTATCCGGAATAGCTGAACAGTTTACCGCGATAAAAGGCTCTTTAGCTCTTGAACTATCGTTATGGAGGCTCTGGGCAAAAAGCTCTTTACCGGTTCCTGTTTCACCAAGAATCATAATCCGTGATTCTGAGCGCGCCATTTTTTTTGCGGTATTAATGACGCTTTGCATGCATTCTCCGGAACCAATAATGTCATCAAAACAAAATTGGGTTCCATTATTGTTCATTTTTTGAAGTTGATTATAAAGCGCTTTTTGAAGATTAATTACTTTGTCTGTAAGTGTTTGTATTTTGCTTGTGTCGCGGCTTATGGCAAATGAACCGATTACCTCATGTCCCGAAAAGACCGGATATATATCCATTAGAATCTCAATAGGCTGACCATTTGCTGAAGTATATCTTAAAAGAGTATCTTTTAATACCCGTTTTTCATATAGTGCTCTTATATGAACACTATTTTCTTTACCAAGTTTGTAAACATCTAATACATTTTTTCCTATTATATCGTCAATTTTGTAACCATCAATGTCTTCAAAGCCTTTGGATATGAAAACCATTTTACCTGAAGAGTCAACTATTGAAATATAACAGTCTTCCAAACAATCTAAAGAATTAATAATCAATTCGAATTCAGCACAGAGATTTCTACAACTTGTTTTAGGTTCGTATAGAGACTTAGACAGATTACTTCTTGTCATCTAAGACATCTCCTTAATATCATTTTTATAGGTTCTAAAATGTTGAAACTCATCTGTAAATCATCTTTGTTGGAAAGTTTTGTTTCCTATAAATTTTTGTAATAAGCTCTCATGTCTCGCAAAGTTTTGATGATATACTTTGCAAAAATTTGTAATAAGTTTTAAAATAAAAAGTTCTAATTTGATTTATTCCTTTTTCTCTAGTCAAGATTTTATGGATATAATAAATTCGTGTCTATACATAATTATGAATGTTCACAAAGAGTCCAAAAGCAAAATTTCACAAAAATGTTCTTATTTTCAGGTAAACACTGTTTCATCTCTGTGTGGTATCTGCAATCACCACTCAACCCATGTGGAGTGTGTCGCACAGATAGTTTTAAAAGAAGCAGGAGCCCATTAAGGTTTCTGCAAAAATTACTTATCATATTTAATTGTGCTTACGGATACATTAAAAGAATTAGAAGAAAAAACAAAATAACAAAGTATAGAATAGCAATTCAAGTCGAATGGCTATTTTTATTTGGTCAAAATGACACCTCGCGAGAAAATAGGTAAAAAGAAGTAGTTTTTGAAATATATTCACTTACATTTTTAAAGTAACTATGATAAATATATAGTAAGGAGATGAGGTGGAATGAATAACTTTCATTTGTGCCCAAAGTTCGAAACCGCTTTTGAATTGTTAGGTAAACGGTGGACCGGTTTAATTATTCGTAGCTTACAAGATGGAGCAAAACGTTATAAAGATATTTCTCAAATCATTCCTGGAATGAGTGATCGAATGATAACTGAGCGTTTTAAAGAACTGGAGGAAGCAGGGATTGTAAAACGAAATGTGTATCCTGAGAAACCAGTACGAATAGAGTATGAATTAACAGAAAAGGGTAAGGCATTATGTCCTGTTATGGATGAAGTTCAAAATTGGGCTAACATATGGGTCAACTAAAAGCACTTAATAGGGAAGGAAGCTGACAAAAAAAGGTCAGCTTCTTTTATTTTTGCCATCATAATGAATAAGAATATTAGGTAAAGTCTTTACATACTTTTAATAAATTAGTTACAATAAATTAATTTACAAGTTTAATAAAGTATGTTACTTTAAAAAAGTAAGTAAAAATAAAAAAGGCAAATACAGAAAGGTTGATGAAAGAGTGGCATCATATTCAAAATTTTCTCCATTAGCTCTTCGGTTGGTTTTGGGAATTTTATTTCTTATTCATGGGATTTCGAAATTCCAGCAGATGGCTGGCACTGAACAGTTTTTTACTAAGCTGGGGCTGCCACATATTGCTGTTCCGTTGATCGCATTGGTTGAAATCATTGGTGGTATTTCTTTAATTGTTGGTATAGGTAGTCGAATCTTTGCAGCCATTCTTGCTTTAGACATGATTGTTGCCATTTTTATCGTGAAATTAGGTATGGGTTTTGTTGGTGGATACGAATTTGAACTTGCTTTGGCTGCAGGATTAGTATCCCTTATATTAAGTGGCCCAGGTGCACTTGCTATAAATTTAAAAAGTAGCAGTTCTTCTGCGCAAAAATTTGAAGCAACAGCTAAATAAATCGGTTCTGAACTAAACTAAGTAACTATAAAATAAAAAAGTTATAACAATGACTTGGTGAATAAAAACGTATTTTTATGTCAATTCTTTATTCTGGACAAAAAAATATTTTAGGAGTGGTATTTTATGACAGCCAACAAATGGAATTTAGATACTGCACATAGCAGTATTGATTTTGCAATAAGACACATGATGATTTCTAAAGTGAAAGGTACTTTTCAAACTTTTGAAGCATCGATAGAAGCTGATCTTGAGGACTTAACAACTGCAAACATTGAATTTTCAATAGATGTGAACAGTGTTGATACACGTAACGAAGATCGTGATAACCACTTACGTTCAGCTGATTTTTTTGATGTTGAAAACTTTCCTAAAATGACGTTTAAATCAACTAAAATTACGAAAAGAAGTCCTGGTGAATATGAAGTTACCGGAGATTTAACAATCCGCGGAACTACTAAACCTGAGACATTTACCGTAAGTTATGAAGGAAGCGGCAAAGATCCATGGGGAAATGAGAAAGTTGGTTTTGAAGCACATGGGTCAATTAGCAGAAGTGAATACGGGCTTACATGGAACGCAGCTTTAGAAACTGGCGGAGTATTAGTGGCAGACCAAGTTCAAATTTCATTAGATATACAAGCATCAAAAGCTTAAGGTTTATAGAGGACATGAGACATGCGGTTGATTCCGTATGTCTTTTTAATGTGAGATATTTGCTTATTTATTATTTAATAAGGCTAAAAATTCAGTACGATCACCAGGTTCTTCGTAAGCCCGAAATATAAAAAAGAGGCGCACCTTCTGGTACGCATCACAAATAGCCGTAAATTCTGATTTTTTTAATCAAATTACAGCTTTTTCATTTATTTACTACATTCTGTATAACAATTAAAGCAAAAAAGGCAGTCAGCCGACTGCCTTTTTTCGATTAAGGATTAATCCCTGTTATCCCCGTGACCTTGACCGTTGGAATCACCGTTTTCAGATGAATCGTTAGAGCCTTTTTTAATGTCTTCTTGCTTATTCTCTAGACTTACGTTTGCCTGGTGAGCCGCTTGGGATAATTCTTGTCCCTTATCCTTTCCGCTTACAGAAGTATTGCCTTGAGCGTTATGATCAGCATTGCTACCGTTATTTCCTTGTGATTCATGGGAAGAAGATTGTTTCTCGCTCTTATTCTTTGTAGCACCTGGGATGGCAGTAGAAGTGGAGCTCTGAGTTGTTACTGATGTTGAATTTTGGCTCGTTACTTGAGCTGAATCCTGGTTTGTTGCTTGAGCCTCTCCTTGATTGGTTGTCCCTTTGTTAGCATCAGTTGAATCTTGAGTGGTTCCAGTTTGAGTGGAGTCTTGTGACTGTCCTTGTTCGTCTGTTTGGTTCCCTTGTTCATCGGTTTGGTTCCCATGTTTGAAGGCTGCTTTTACATCCTTCTTCATTTTGTGGAAGTCACTATTAATCGTTTTCATCGCTTCTTTTGGTTGAAGG
>JAUZQA010000509.1 GCA_030705665.1 Bacillota bacterium | reverse complement strand
TCCACATAAATTAGAAAAAATCTCTGGTGGTTCCAGCAGCGGTTCTGCGGCTGCTGTTGCCGCCGGGATGGTGAGTGGTGCGATCGGTACCGACACTGGCGGATCGATCCGCATCCCCGCATCTGCCTGTGGGGCAGTCGGTATGAAACCTACATTTGGTCTAGTTAGTAAAAGAGGCGTCTTTGATTTGGCATATACCCTTGACCATGTTGGGCCGATTACCACAAACATTTCAGACAATGCTTTATTGTTGAATATAATTGCTGGCTATGATGAAGGAGATCCTTATTCATTGAAATCGAACGTGGTCGATTATTCCCGTTCAATCGGACAGAACATTCAAGGCAAGGTGATTGGAATCCCTTCTTATTACTTCGAAAATATTGACGAAGAAGTAACTGCTGCGATAGAGAACTGTTTACATGTATTTGAACGGTTAGGAGCAGTGATAAAAAAAGTTGATATCCGTTGTATGAATAAGATAGCCAATCTGCAGGTTGTAACCATTCAAGCTGAAGCCGCGGCGGTACATACAAAGACGATCCAGCATCACCGTGGTGAGGTGGATGAAGAAGTTTATGAACGACTGGTGCAGAGCCAGAACGTAAAGGGCTATGAATATGTGCTGGCCCAAGTGGAAAGAAAAGGCTTAATCTCCGAATTCAATCAAGTATTTTCAGAGGTTGATATTTTGGTAACACCAACACTGCCGATTCTTCCAACCGATATTGGCCAACGTGAAATAGTTGTCAACGGACAAGTGGAAGCTGTTCGGCATGCTTTGTTGCGTCTAACCTCTCCAACAGATTTTACCGGCAATCCATCCTTGTCGCTGCCGTGTGGGTTTTCAAAAAGCGGATTACCCATCGGAGTCCAGCTGATTGCTAAGCACGGCAATGAAGACAAACTTTATCAATTTGGATATGCACTGGAACAAAGTTTATAAAGAATATGGGCTCTTTGTGCCCATATTTTTTTGTTTTTTCGACGTGATGTGCCGGGTCGTAGGCATGCTCACCATACCCACTGTATGATGCCGCTTCTTTCCCTTTTTTCATGAGATCTGGCATCATACAAGATCTATGAAGCCCCTCCCCTTCACTTTTTCATGAGTTCCGGCAATAAACCTGCCCAATTATCCCTCATTCGTTCCACACATGCAAACTCACAGGATGCCTAATTATAAAACATTAAATATAGGCATATACCTATTCATCTTTAATCAACGATACATACACTGTTTTTGAAAAAGAAGAGGAGGAATGCTAAATGTTTGCTGGTGGAATGGGTGTTGGTTATCCAGGAGCAGGAGTAATGGGATATGGTGCAGGATTCCCTGGACCGGTTGGAATGGGTGTTGGCGGATATCCGGGCATGGTTCCAGGAATGGGCTTCCCTGTTGGTTATGGCGGTTACCCAGGCTATGGCGGTGTCACTGGTTTTGGAGGCCATCCAGTTTATGGAGGAGTTGCTGGCTTTGGAGGATTCCCTGCCCATGCAGGAATGGGAATGGGTTATGGGGGCTTCCCAACGGGTGGTTGCGGCTGCGGCTGTTAATCCCCTTTATATGAAAATATTTAAAAAATTGGAAGGCAAGCCATTGCCTTCCAATTTCTATGCGGATGATCACTTTCTTGCTAAGAGGTAGAGTTGGTTATTGGCCGGTCCTAATTTTACAGCATTTTGCACATTCGATAAGAGAACAACATAAGTGTTTCCACTTTTACTAAAACTGTTTAGACAGTTCCACCCGGGGAGAACACCATGATCAGAGTAGCTTCCAGGGTCGCTGTATAGGCCTAGCGCATAATTATGCTGGAATGGTGTAAAAAACTGCTTGAGACTTTTTTCTGACATCAGTTTACCTGTATAAAGAGCATGATCAAACTGGTACATATCATAAGCCGTTGTGTATACATCTCCACAGCCAAACAACTGAGACATATCAGGAAGGGCAGGAGAAATCATGGTACCGTCCTTTATCTTATATCCCTTGGAAGGGAACGGTTCTTCGTAAAATGCTGCGCCGAATCCTGTATGCTCCATTCCAGCAACATCAAAAACATGATTTTTTACATACGTTTCAAGCGGAACCTTTGTGACTTTTTCTAATATATAGGCTAAAATGGCATAGTTTGAATCGCTATAAAGCCAATTAGTACCAGGCTTGAATTTTAACGGCCGTTTTTCAATCTTCTTAATTAAATCCTCATGTGATATTTTCTCTGTCGTTTCCGAATGTTCTGGAATTCCAGATGTATGTGTTAATAAATGATATAACGTAATTTGATTTCCATTTGGGAAGTCCGGGATGTATTTTGACAACGGATCGTTTATATTTATTTTCCCCTGATCCTGCAACTGCATGATCGCAGTGGAAATAAATACTTTCGTAATGGATCCAATATATTGTACCGTTTGCGGGTTATTTTGTATTTTTTTCTCACGGTCAGCATAGCCAAAGCCTTTATTTAAAAGAACCTTATTGTCTTTTACAACTATGGCAGTACCAGTAAAATTAATGCTATTGAGGTAATCATTGATGGCAGGGTTATTATTAGCCTCTTCCCATTGGGTACTCTTCTTTTTCAAAGGCGGATGTGCTTTTGAAAAAGAATGCACTTTAACGTGGGAAACGACATTAGAATTTTTTGAAAAATAATTGAAGTAACCGATGGCAAAGGTGGTGAGTGCAGCGGCAATTGTAATCAAAACATAGAAAAGGCGTTTCAATTCTTTTTCGCGTCGCACTTTATTTAGTTTTAAACGAATATCCGCCATGTATGATGTCACCTTTCAAATAATTAACTTACTCTACATAGTATAAAACAACATATTACTAGTTAGCTAGAGAAATTAGTAGATTTAAAAATGCTAAAAAAAACGGAGACACTATCTCTCTCCGTTTTCTCAAATATTTATGCGTCGTGTTTAAGTAAACAATCTCTTTCCCAATCATCATATTGATTTGAGGCTGTCCAGCTAAGCCATGAAACGAGTACTTTTAAATGATTTGAACTAACATACCAGAATTCCCAACGATGTTTTCCAGAGTTTTGATAGATCCCTGTTCGGTTTACATTTCGCATTGAATACACTCCTTTTTGAAGTAAAATATCCTCGGCAAAGAAGGCACCTGATAAAACCCTCTTCTCTGTTGCTTTAAATGGTATTTTAAATTACTGACTATTATAAATATTCTACAAACTTTTCTGTACTCCTTCTTAATCTATCAATATTTTTTCAAAGCCGAAAATAATTTTCACAAAGTTTGTTATTCATTAAAAGTTATTTGTGAATCTTTGAACAAACTTCTACCAAATATCAATACC
>JAUZQA010000508.1 GCA_030705665.1 Bacillota bacterium | reverse complement strand
TGTCAATCTTTATACTCTCTTCTGTGGTCTTTATGAATATCCTTATCACCTTTATATTTTCTCCAGCCAACATAGGATAATGTCATAATGATAATACTTCCCGTTGAAATGATAACCCACCATAGCGATGGATCTGCCTGATCTTGATCCATATCTGAAAAGAGCTTTTTTAAATCTGTTTCTAATCCATCCAGTTCCTTTAAACTTTTAGAATTCGAAACAATTTGAGAACGATAAACATCAATAAAATTTATTCTTGCATCTAACTTCTGAATATTTTCCACTGGAACATCTATTTTCATACTTGGGTAAATTATGTTGTAAAGGGAAAGAAAGGAATTGAAGCTTGTATTAAATTTATTTGTGTTCCCATTATAGGCGGCTTCTTTTACTTGATGAAAAGTGGTCAGTATCTGGTCTTCCATTTCCGTCCATAAAGGTTTGTGACTTGTAGAAATGGCATCAATGACAAGACGGAATTTCGTTAATCTGCTGATTCTTTCTTGATAATTCATTGTTGGGCTTACCGCAGCCTCCATTGCTTCATCACGGGAAACGGTCACTATCCTTACCTCATCCATGGTTAAGGGGCGCTTTTTTTCAGCAATCAATGAAAACTGATTCGAAAAATAATCCAACAACTTTTTAGCTTCATCGTACTTTTGAAATTTTACCATTTGAAGTGCTTCATCAGATATCTCATCCAGCTTATCGATTGGGGTCCGCTGGTCAGCAAGTACACTAATCGGAGCGAGTGAAAACACTATCATACAAAATAATAGCATCCATTTTACTTTCAAACTTGTCCCCCCTTTCATACTACTAAAATGTATGTGAGGAGGGACATGGATAGACCATCTTTCAAACGACAGATTTTATTTTATCTGAAGCTTAAAGCGATTAGGACGAATGGCAAAATAATAAGCAACGCCTATCGATAAAATAGATAGCCAGAAGGTAAAATAACCGATTCTAGGGGTGTATTTATCTAACATACTATACCGAGGCATCATGAAAAAAACATAGTCGATGACTACATCATGCAATACCCAAATTGCAGCAACGATTAAATGTTTCCACTTAAACCGATAGAAAGGTGCAAACAGTATGCCTTCAACAGCCATTGCAAAATGTGAAACCATTAACATATATCCCGCAGGATCCAGTTCTCCCTGGACAACGTAAACAAGGATATTCATGACAACTGCCCAGATACCATATTTAAACAAAGTAACAATGGCCAGTGCCTCCACAAATGGCCAGTTTTTTTTAAATAAAAAGGCTATCAAAACAATGCAAAAAAACAAACTGGCAGTTGGGCTGTCAGGAACAAATGGAAGAAAAATCTTGGGGGTATCTGCCAGCTGCCATCCATACCAGTAATAACCATAAATTGTCCCAGCTATGTTGACAATTAGGAGTAAAATTAAAAATGATCGATTCGCTATTAAAGGGTAAACCCACTTCACGTTTTATTTCCTCATTTCTTATGTAAGGGATATTAGCGAAAAAAGCCGACGAAATCTCGCCAGCTTTTCCTCTTCATTATTTTTTGCCAAGACCTGCAATAAACTCCGATAAAGCTTTTAGCTGGTCAGCATTACCTTTAAATACACCAGCTGGCATCTTACCTTTACCATGTTGAGCAATATTAGCAACCTGGCTAGCGTTTAAACCGGTGCCAATAAGCGTAGGTGCAGCAGCTCCACCCTGTAAATTATCACCATGGCAGGCAATACAGCCTTGTGATTGAAACGTCTTATACCCTTCACTTGTTTTATCGATATTTACCTGAGCCCTTATTTTCCCTTGTTCTTCTACTTTTTTCCAATCCTCATTTGCTACTGATTGCCAAGTTAAAAATACTACTCCAGCTAAAGCTAATAGCATAATGGAAGTTGCAATAGGACGTTTGGCAGGCCGACGCTCTGGACCACGATCTAAGAATGGTGCCAAAAGCAAACCGCCAAAGGTTAGTCCTGGTATTACCATAGCTCCGATTACAGTGTACGGACCCGAAGCATAGGAGTATTTTAACATTTGATATAAAAATAAGAAATACCAATCCGGCAATGGAATATAACCGGTGTCAGTCGGGTCGGCAATCCTTTCAAGCGGAGCCGGGTGAGCGACTGTTAAACATAAAAATCCTACAAGAAAAACTGCACCTACCATCCATTCTTTCAAAAGGAAGTTAGGCCAGAATGCTTCTGTTTTACCGGGGTATTCCGAATAATCCTTCGGAATATTCGGCTTTCGGTGCGAAGGTGCTAATACACGTGAATCACCTACGAACTTCATACCTTTACCGCGATGCATCGAGCAATCCCCCTCCTTTTTTCATTTGTTTAATCATTAATACAAAACACAATTCATTTTATAGCGGTCCTGAAATACCTTGCTTACGAATCATTAAGAAGTGTGCTGCCATTAATCCAAACAATGCGCCAGGAAGGAAGAAAACATGGATAGCAAAAAAGCGGGTTAGCGTTTGTGCTCCAACAATCGTTTCATTCCCAGCTAGTAGAATTTTAATATACGACCCAATAAACGGAACTGCTGCCGCAATCTGCAAACCAACCTTTGTTGCAAATAGCGCTTTCATATCCCAAGGTAATAAATATCCTGTAAAACCTAAACCGAGCATGATAAAGAAAATTAAAACGCCAACAACCCAGTTTAATTCACGAGGCTTTTTATATGCTCCCTGGAAAAAAACGCGCAATGTATGTAAAAACATCATAACGAGTACAAGACTTGCGCCCCAATGATGCATTCCACGTACAATTTGTCCAAATGCTACTTCATTTTGCAAGTAATAAACCGATTCCCATGCATTTTTGATATCTGGCACATAGTACATTGTTAAGAACATACCTGAAAGAATTTGAATAACTGTAACGAAGAATGTTAGACCGCCAAAGCAATACACAAATGCTGAAAAGTGGTGCGCAGGATTAACATGTTCTGGAACTTCATGGTCTGCGATATCGCGCCATAACGGCGTAATATCTAAACGTTCATCTACCCAATCGTAAATTTTGTTTAACATAGATTACGCCCCCTTCCGTGGTTCTGCTTTTCCTAAGTAAAGGTACCCGCCCTTTTCTTGGTGTGGATATCGATCGAGCGGTGCTAACGGCGGTGTTCCAGGAATGTTGGTACCGTCTTTTTCGTATCGGCCATAATGGCAAGGACAGAAAAATTGATTTGGGTAGTCCTTATTTGTATTCCATCCAACTGTACAGCCTAGATGTTTACAAACAGGTGAAAGTGCAATAATCTGGTTCGTCTTTTTATCCTTATAGACCCAAGCTGTGTTAGTCACATCAGACTCATA
>JAUZQA010000507.1 GCA_030705665.1 Bacillota bacterium | reverse complement strand
GATACGAGGAATGACACGACAGCGGATACAAAAACCCCTGCCAGAACTCCTAGGTAACCACCTTTAGGAGTCATTGCCAATACAGCAAAAATACTTCCCGGTGAAGCCGGAGCTACAAGACCTGCATGAAATACTGAAAGTGTAAATACTCCAGATACGCCACCTGCGATAACAGAAAGAATAAGCAATGGGCGCATTAAGATATAAGGGAAGTAAATTTCATGAATCCCCCCAAGAAAATGGATGATCACTGCACCTGGAGCTGATTGTTTAGCATTTCCTTTAGCAAAAAACATGTATGCGAGAAGGACACCTAAACCAGGTCCAGGGTTTGCTTCAAGCAAGAACAGGATGGATTTCCCTGCTGCTTTTGCCTGTTCAATCCCTAATGGAACTAAAATACCGTTACCAATAGCATTATTTAAGAATAAGACTTTTGCTGGTTCAATAAATATATTAGCCAAAGGAATGAGGTGATGTCTTACTAAGAAGTCAACCCCAGAGGCTAACAAATGGCTTAGGAATTCAACGGCAGGTCCTATTCCAAAATAAGCAAGGATCGCTATGATAGCGCCTACAATTCCTGCCGCAAAGTTATTAATGAGCATTTCAAAACCTTGACGAATTCTATTATGAAACAATTTGTCTACTTTTTTTATACAATAACCGCCAAGCGGTCCCATAATCATAGCACCTAAAAACATCGGAACAGTGGTACCGACGATTACACCCATCGTTCCAACAGCCCCTACGACTCCTCCTCGTTCGCCATATACAATTTTACCCCCTGTATATCCAATGAGGAGTGGCAATAAATAGGTGATCATTGGACCTACTAGCGTAGCTAATTGCTTATTAGGTAACCAACCTGTTGGTATAAATAAAGCTGTTATAAGACCCCAAGCGATAAATGCTCCAATGTTCGGCATGATCATTGAACTTAATGAGTTACCAAACTTTTGCACAGCTACTTTTATATTTGACTGAGTCATTTGCTCTCTCTCCTTTATTTTTTACTAACACAATAGTAATGTTAAAGCAGGAGCATATTTCATTCAATAAAGAGTAAAACTGACATTGTCGGACATGCAAAGACAAAACTAGTTTTTCTCTCAAACCTTGCAGCTATGCGAATATAATATAAGTAAATTATCCCTATTATTTATTTAAACAAACGTTTGATTAAATATAAAAAGGACCGAAATGACATTACAAAGGAATGTCATCTCGGTCCTTTTATTCTTTAAACCTTACTACTCAACGGTCACTGATTTCGCTAGATTGCGTGGTTTATCCACGTCACAGCCTCGGTGCAGGGCAGCGTAGTAGGCAATTAATTGTAACGGTATTACCGAAATAAGTGGTGTTAGCAACTCATACACTTTGGGAATAACAAAACTATCTTCGTCCATTTCCAATCCCTTCATCGAAATGATGCAAGGGTTCGCTCCGCGGGCGACTACTTCTTTAACATTACCACGAATACTTAAATTAACACTTTCCTGTGTAGCCAGTGCCACAATAGGCGTTCCTTTTTCAATTAAAGCAATCGTGCCATGTTTCAGCTCTCCACCTGCAAAGCCTTCAGCTTGAATATAAGAGATTTCTTTTAACTTCAAGGCACCTTCTTCGCCTACATAGTAGTCAATACCGCGGCCGATAAAGAAGCAGTTGCGGGTTCCTGTTAAAAATCCCTTTGAAATTTCCTCAATAAGTTCTTTAGAATCGCATAGAACCTCCATCGCGTTAGCGACGATACCCAGCTCATGAATCAAGTCAAAGCCAACACTTATGTCGCGGCTTTTTGCAACAACATCTGCAAGAATAGCCATAACTGCAATCTGAGCAGTATAAGCCTTTGTTGAAGCAACAGCAATTTCTGGACCAGCATGCAGCAACAAGGTATAATCTGCCTCACGTGAAAGAGTAGATCCTGGAACATTTGTAATGGTTAATGTTGGATAGCCTAATCCTTTTACTTCAACAAGAACAGCTCGGCTGTCCGCTGTTTCTCCGCTTTGTGAAATAAAAATAAACAAAGGTTTTTCGGATAAAAGCGGCATGTTGTAACTAAATTCACTTGCTACATGAACTTCGACATGGATTCTAGCCATTTTTTCAATTAACTGTTTTCCAACAAGACCTGCATGATAAGAAGTACCTGCTGCGATAATGTAAATTCGGTCTGCTGCGTTCATCGCATTAATAATTTCCGGATCTATTGTAAGTTCTCCACGATCGTTTTGGTACTTTTGAATAATTTTACGTAGAACAAGCGGCTGTTCATCAATCTCTTTCAACATGTAATATGGGTAGGTTCCTTTTTCAATGTCGCTCTCATCAAGCTCCGCAGTATATGGTTGACGGCTAATTGTTTCTCCGTTTAAGTTTTGGATTGTCACTCCTTCTTTTGTCACAATCACAATTTCTTTATCCATAAGCTCAACGAATTGGTCTGTTACTTGAATCATCGCCATCGCATCGCTAGCTACAACATTAAAATCATTTCCTAGACCAATTAATAGAGGACTTTTATTTTTTGCTACATAAATTGTATCCGGGTCTTGTTCATCTAATAGGCCAATGGCATAAGATCCTTTTAAAAGGCTTAATGTTTTTCGGAAGGCTGCAATCACTTCCAAACCTTCATTAACAAACAATTCGATTAGCTGTACAACAACCTCTGTATCCGTGTCACTGACAAACGAAACTTTTTTTAGATATTCACGTTTAAGAATATCATAGTTCTCAATAACGCCATTGTGAACGAGCGTAAAACGGCTTGATGTACTTTGATGTGGGTGCGCGTTAACCTTGCTTGGTATACCGTGTGTAGCCCATCGTGTATGGCCAATACCGGTATTGGCCATTACATTTTCATCTACAATGCTCCGAAGGTCTGCAATTCTGCCCTTTTCTTTAAAAACCGTTACACCTGAATCATTTATGACTGCAATACCAGCAGAATCATATCCTCTGTATTCAAGCTTCTCCAAGCCCTTTAATAGAACTTCCTTTGAGTCCCTATTTCCAATATAACCAACAATTCCGCACATATTTCTTCCTCCTGGGTGGGGGGGCAAGTATGTTTGTCGGCAAGCTTACTTGCCCCTTATCTCTGGGTTATTTTCTAACGCATTATCCCCTTTTTGTGCATCAAGTTGCCTCAATGTTTTAAAGCAGGACTTTCGGTTGTGCGTTTTGCAACCGGGAGGTATCCGCCGAACGTTTCGATAGTCCTCCTCCTCGTCAACTAGTTCACTTCTTCACTAGTTCAGGCGCTTTATAAACTGCTGTTTAATTCCACGATCCTCCTTATAAATCTAAATTGAAATAATATGAGCT
>JAUZQA010000506.1 GCA_030705665.1 Bacillota bacterium | reverse complement strand
TCCACGAGCTTCCCCTTTTAGAATCGATGATAAGGAGGCTGGCAGTTCTTCAAGAGAGACTTCTTTATTGATATTAACTTCCAGATTATCTGGCTTAAAGTCCGAAGCCATCCGTTCCCAAATTGTTTTTCTCACATCCATTGGACAATTGACAGAATCGATGCCTAATAGGTTAACTCCGCGAAGGATGAAGGGAAATACAGTTGTTGCTACGTCTGTGCCGCCTGTTAGACCACTCACCGCAACAGATCCATTATAGATGATCTTGCTTAAAATCGAAGCAAGAGTTTTCCCGCCGACAGGGTCTACTGCACCAGCCCATAACTGCTTATCTAAAGCTCTAATTTTTTCTTCTGTTACCTCTTCTCGAGATAGAATTTCCTTTGCGCCTAATTCCTTAAGATAAGGGTGTTCCGTTTTCTTGCCAGTGCTGGCAACAACCTCATAGCCGCGTTTTGCCAGAATTGAAACCGCCAAGCTGCCCACACCGCCAGTAGCGCCGGTTACAAGTACCTTTCCTTTCTTTGGATTCAAGCCGTTTTCTTCTAATCGATGTACGGATAACGCAGCTGTAAATCCAGCAGTACCGTAAATCATTGCTTCTTTTAAGCTTAGGCCGCTTGGGAGCGGAACGATCCAATCAGCAGGAATCCTGGCATACTCACTATATCCTCCATAATGGGAAACACCAATTTCATAACTTGTAGCAATCACCTCATCTCCTTCTTTGAAACGAGGATCCTTTGATTCAACCACAATACCAGCCATATCTATCCCTGGTATGAAAGGATAAGAGCGAACAATTTTACCGTTTGGGATGCTTGCTAAGCCATCTTTAAAATTAACACTTGAGTAAGCCACTTTGATGACAACATCCCCGTTTGGCAGGTCATTAAGGTTTATATCTTTAATTTCTACAGAAAAATCCTCATCCGATTTATTTACCATTAATGCTTTGAAAGACTTGTCCATTGTTAAAACTCCTCTCAATTTGGGTTATTAACGTTAAGTATAGGGAAAATACTCCATTTAAGCAATTGGTTGTTACCGTTTAATTATTTCAAAACTGGATTCAATTTCCTTTTTGTGAGGATTAAATTTTGTTATCATGGATAAAAGAATGACTTAAAATGTTGTGAACAGAAAGAGGGGAACGCAAAGTGATCCATACTTATGCTTTAACTCAAGATAATATCTTAAAACAAGATATTGAAATCAACCAAGTTTACTCCCCTGAATATAAATTTTTCTGGGTCGACTTTGATCAGCCGAATGAACAGGAGATTCGATTACTTACGGATTTTTTTCATTTTCATCCATTGGCCGTTGAGGATTGTTTGCATTTTATTCAAAGGCCAAATATGAATTTCTATGATAATGTCTTATTCTTTGTCTTGCATTCTTTAAATCAAAGCTCGTTAAAATGTGAGGAAGTAGATGTCTTTGTTGGAGAAAAATTTGTCGTTTCCTTTCATCTCCAAAATGAGCCAGCGTTTAAGGATATAATCAAAAAAGTTACTTCACAAAAAGACATCAAAAAACTCAGCACGCTGTTCATCCTGCATACGATTATTGATGAGTTAGTCGATCATTACTTTCCAATCATGCATCAAATTGAAGATAAGCTTACTAGGTTTGAAGAGAATGAGGCAAGAAGCAAAAAAATTATTGATGAGATTTATGACATCCGAGGTGACTTGATTCGGTTAAGAAAAACGATTTTTCCAATGAGAGATTTATTGTACCGAATTATGAATTCCGAAAAGATTCGTGGAACAGGGCAATTCCAGCAATACTTTGCAGATATATATGATCATTTACAGAAACTTACGGACATGTTAAATGAAAACCAAGAAGTTACTGCTGACTTGCGAGAAAATTTTATGTCCGTGCAGTCCTATAAAATGAATTCAATTATGATGACTCTTACTGTGTTTACGACAATTTTTATGCCACTGACATTTATCGTTGGCGTTTATGGCATGAATTTTGACAATATGCCTGAGTTACATTGGAAATATGGATACTTCGGTATTCTTGGAGTAATGGGCTTTATTGCCATTGTGATGAGTGTATGGTTCTATCGAAAGGGCTGGTTGATGAATAAGTAAAAGGTTGGTTATTTTGTCTTTAAAATGAAACACTACTGAAATGTCTTTAAAAGAATGGTTTGTTAGAATCAGATAATTAGGACTTATTTTGCGATCATCCTGCGAATAGTGTATGGAATAATTGTGCGTATTTTCCATATGAATGACAGAAAAGTGCTGCTATTGGAGGGGGAAACAATGACTTTAGACAGTCAGTTAATAAAAAAAGCTTATTATGAAATGTTCATAAATGAACATGAGGATCTTCATCCAGTCCATGTTTTGGGTGAACTTTTTCAAGAAGAACAGCAAAAGGATGTGCCTGATTTATCGTATATTCGTTTTGCACAGGGTGAAGTCTATTTTCATAACAAGGATTTTGAATCAGCGATATTCAAGTGGGGAAACATCACGAATGAATTGGAACCTTGGGCAAAGAAAAATATGGGGGATGCTTACTACGCCCTTGGGCTTCTTCCTACTGCAGAAGATCTTTACAAATCCATTCAAACCGATAATCTTACATTGACAACGGAAACAGCCTTACAGCTATTTTCATTGTACATTGAACGAGGAAAGGCAGATGCTGCTTCGCAGATTATCAAAAAAACAATAGCGGAAAATCCGGATTATCCAGATGTAACGGAGCTTGCACGTGCCTTTTTTGAAGAACATCAGGATTATGCCAGTGCGATAGAACTGGCGGTAAATGAAGCAGTTCGAACAGAATCGGCTCAATGGTTTGATATTCTTAAAACATATGTCGATCAAGGTGTAACGAAAATGTTGGTGCCAAACTACTTTAGTGAAGCACTCAAGGTATTATACGGATTAGATTATGCTAGGTTCGAGGCCTTAGCGCTGTCAATTTGGAATAGCTATAAAGAAGAGGACAGCTATTTTTCCTGGCTCCAGGAATTGAATCAATTGCTATCAGGATTAGATTTGAGCCGAAGCGATTCATGGCCTGAACTTTCAAGGATTTTTAAAAATACCTATTTTGCTTTAATTGACGGAAAATATTTAATCAACCAGCTGCAAGACCTTGTGCCGAGATTATTAAGCAATTGGGTCAGGATCACAGATGGCACGCAGGCTGTACTGGCAGCAACAGCTGTCATGTCCTGGGCTGAACTTTTCCCGGGAAGTATTGAACCATCGACAATGAGTGATGCTGAGAGTCTTTTCAGTCATTCCAAAAAGACAGTGAATGAATTTGATGAATGCCTTCACCTATTTGATTCTATTATGGAGTGGGC
>JAUZQA010000505.1 GCA_030705665.1 Bacillota bacterium | reverse complement strand
GTAGCATTTTGGATCACAGATTGAATTAAGCCTGCCCCTCCGCGAGGGATTAAAACGTCCAAATATTCATTTAGCCTAAACATTTGAGAAGCAGTTTCACGGCTAGTATCTTCTAAAAGCTGAACCGCATCTTTGGGAATGGCTGATTGCTCAAGTGCTTCGCGCATGACTTGAACAAGTGCTTTATTTGAATTTAAGGCAGATGTACTCCCTCGAAGTAATACAGCATTTCCTGCTTTTAAACAAAGACTGCCTGCATCAACAGTAACATTTGGACGCGCCTCATAGACCATTCCAATTACTCCCAGTGGCACTCGAATCGTTTGAATCCGTAAACCATTTGGTCTTTCCCAGGTTTCAATCATCTCCCCAATTGGATCCGACAAGGTGATTAATTGCCTTATGCCGTCAACAATTTGCTCAATCCTTTCATGCGTAAGCAATAATCTGTCAAGCAAGGATTGAGATAAGCCATTCTCTTTTCCAACATGAATATCTTTTTCATTCTCTCTTAGGATGAAATCCTTTTGAGTAATAATATGATCAGCCATTTTGGATAAGGCGTCATTTTTTTCCTCTGTGCTAAGCATTCCTAATGTTTTAGCTGCTTTTTTTAATTTTTTGGCTTTCTCTAACAGTTCACTCATTACACCATTTCCTCCTTTGTCATGGTAACCCAATTATCGCGATGAATTACTTCTGGCCGTTTATTTACTGAAAATTCCTTAGCTTGCTCACTTGGCAAACCTTTTACTTTTCTCAAGTCATCGGAGGAATAATAGATTTGCCCTTTGCCGACAATTTGTCCTTTTTGATTATGAACAACAACAACATCCATGGCATTAAATTCCCCCTCCACTTTTGTGACACCTACTGGCAAGAGACTTTTGCCATTTTGAACGATAGCCTTTTCTGCTCCTGCGTCGATTTCGATCATACCGCTAACATGGGAGTGATAGGCAATCCATTGCTTTTTCATTTGCATTTGCACATGGAAAGGACCGCCTATGTAGGTTCCGTCCCCTTTTCCTGCCAATATATCAGCAAGTTTTTCCTTTCCATGTCCAGTACCAACAAAAACACTTACACCAAGTGATAAGGCTTTTTTAGCTGCTAATAGCTTTGACTTCATACCGCCAGTTCCGACATTTGATCCACTATCTCCGGCAAAGCCGAGAAGTTCGTCAGAAACCTCAGGAATAAAGTGATATTTCTTTGCTTCCTTTGAAACTTTGGGATTTCCATCATAAAGTCCATTAACATCGGTCAAGATGATAAGGGCATTTGCATGCAGGAATCCACTTACAAGGCTTGAAAGCATATCATTGTCACCAAAGGTAAGCTCTTCAATCGAGACTGAATCATTTTCGTTAATGATCGGGATAACCCCTTTTTGCAGCAATTCTGTCATAGCAGCATGAAGATTATGGAAACGTTCCCGGCTATAAAAGTCTTCACGCGTTATTAGTATTTGGGCAGGCACAATATTATGTTCTTTAAATAGCAAAATGTAATTTTGCATCAAAAGTCCTTGCCCTACTGCCGCAGCTGCTTGTTTGCCCGCTGCTTTTTTAGGCCTTTTAGGATATCCCAGGGACCCAAAACCAGCGGCAACAGCTCCTGAAGAAATAAGAATGACATCATGGCCTTGTTCCTTTAAATAGGCAAGTGCCTCTACATGGTCGCGCATTTTCTGTTCTGAAATGGCTCCTGATTCCATTGTAAGCGAACTGCTGCCAATTTTAACAACAATAAGTTGTTTTTTCATTTTTCTTCGTACCTTTCTTTGATTAAAATAAAAAAACGATTTTTTCGTCCTAAAAAAGGACGGAAAAATCGTTCCGCGGTACCACCTTAATTGGTGCAAAGCACCCTCTTTTTCCCATAACGCGGGGTTACGGCTTATGTTTGCATAAGCGGTTTTTTAGGGCAGGTTCAATCTTTTTTCCGTGAGGAACCTTCCAGCCAGCGGGTTCCATTCTCTTACACGTTCCCAAGGTTTACTAGTCCCATACCATTTCCGAATAGCTTAATTATTTGATATTATCCATGGAAAAGGGATTCTTGTCAAGTTCGTTATCCCTCTCTAAATTGGTTAATGATATACTCGCAGATTCTCTCTGAATGCAATCTTGCAGCAATGTATGGGGGATGAACTGCTTTTATTCCTTCCAGAGGGAAGCCAAGCCATAAAAGTCGTTGATCAATCATCACAAATGGAAAAGATACATTAGTTTCTATCCTTAAATCAGGTTGAAGCAGTTCCCATCGTTCATTTGATATGATCGTAAATTTTATTCTTCCTTTCTTACTGATCAGCTTTTTAATCCACGGGTCTGTAAGGACAGTGTGTGATGGTAGTGAGATGATAATCGATGAACGGGCTCTATCAATATCTTGGAAAACACGATCTAGTTTTTTTGCGTGGACCCACTGCAATTTAGAATTTTGATTTTGAATCCATGAACCTATTTGCTGTTTCGTAACATTTTGGAGTCTTTTTTCTTGATGTTCAACAAACTGTCTTAAAATTTTTCCCGAATATACATGGCGGCGGATAAAATTTGTATTGCTTACATGGATAAACTTCCCCTTTGTCCTCGTTATGGCGACGTTTAGGAGTCGTTCACTCTCCCCGCCGGTTAAAAGAAAGCCAGCCCGTTCAAGTGGTTCACTATCGACTGTGTCAAATATCATTATATCCCGCTCACTGCCTTGAAATCGATGGACAGTGGCTGCAATTATATCTGCTGATAATCGTTCTTTTTCATAAATATCAGCTAAAAGCATCTCCATTAAAGCGGCTTGGGCGCGATACGGTGTAACATATCCGATTGAACTGGCGCCTCCTGTATTGGCTTCATGAATAAGTTGAAAAGATAATAGTGCCTGCCATACATTTATTCGAGAATTAGAAGCTTTCTCTGTCATACCATATGCTCCCATATGACTTGTATCCATAAGAATAGCGGCACGATGTGGAAAAGGCGGTAAGTCTACAATCATATTCCTGTTCTGATAAACACTCTCATGATCACCAACCATTGAATGATAAATGTACTGATTCGTAAATGAGGAGATATCTGGATGCATTCTCCGTTGCTCTTTTAATAAAAATAAATGAGGATGCATCTTTCCTTCGTTTACAAATTCTACTATCCCCGATTTATGAAAAATATCCTCCTTTAACCACTTTGTCACAAGTGAATCCCGGGATGAAGCAATGGGCGGCAGTTGTTTAAAATCACCGCAAATAATGATTCGACCTCCCAATGTGGCCGCAAATGCTGCTTGAGGAACATACGCCATGCTTGCCTCATCAAGAATGATGATATCGAACTCTTTTTCG
>JAUZQA010000504.1 GCA_030705665.1 Bacillota bacterium | reverse complement strand
TGATGTTAAGTACTTTCGCAATGACCTGCCATTTAATTTAAATGGATTTTTGGGCAGATACTTGTCCGCTTCTTATTCCCCAAAAAAGACCGACAAGGAGTATCAACCCTTCATTACGGCATTATCGAATTTATTTGAAAAATATAGCAACAATGGAAAAATAATTATTCCTACTATTACAAGAAGCTATTTGGGAAAAGTGTAACTGTTTATGAGCCCTGCCTTATTACAATGTCTTTCTAAGAGGTCATGAAACAAGTAAAAATATTGGATTTAAAATCATATATTTGTTAGTAAGAAAAAAGCTGCCTTCAAAAGAGTAAATTTTGAGGCAGCTTTTTTAATTGTTCTGTTTTTTCATCATCTTTGCCTTTTCTTGATGTATGTCAAGGTTCTTGAACATTAAGTACAGCTAAAATAATAACAAAGAGGGAAACCAACTTATTTATATATGTGAGTTCGTCGGTCCCAAATTTATGATTGAAGATGATCATAGCATGAGGCAGCATGAAAGCCAGTCAATGTGATTAACGAAAGTTCCAATTTATCCAAAGAGGTACTGGCACTAGTTGCAAAGGATGCATTTTTCTGATCTATTACAATACAAAAGGTGTGAAAAGTTTTGAAAATAGGGATAGACAAGATAGGTTTTTATACACCCCATCTCTATGTTGATATGAATAAATTGGCTATTGCAAGAAAAGTAGAACCCGAAAAATTTATTATTGGAATTGGACAGGAAAAAATGTCTGTTCCTCCCATCACACAGGATGCAGTCACGATGGCAGCTAACGCCGCATTGGAGATTTTGGAGGAATCCGACAGAGAAAAAATTGACTTTGTCATTTTTGCTACAGAGTCTGGAATTGATCATTCAAAGGCCGCAGCGATTTATGTTCACCGTTTATTGGGGTTAAATCCCAATGCACGTTCCATCGAAGTAAAAGAGGCCTGTTATGGTGCTACCGCCGCGATCCACATCGCAAAAGGGCACATAGCACTTAATTCTGAAAGTAAAGTTTTAGTTCTTGGATCAGACATATCGAGATATGGTTTAAATTCGTCGGGAGAAGTTACCCAAGGAGCCGGCGCTGTTGCCATTTTGATGAGTGTGGATCCAAGAATTATGGTAATAGAAGATGCAAATGCGTATCATACAGAAGACGTCATGGACTTTTGGCGGCCAGTATACTCTGATGTCGCATTTGTCCAAGGCAAGTATTCTGTTGAACTATACATTTCCTTTTTCCAGAACGTTTGGGAACAGTATAAGAAAAAAACAGGCCTGGAATTAAAAGACTTCGAATCAATTTGTTTCCATTTACCTTATACGAGGTTAGGCTTAAAAGCGTTAAAAACAGTTATTGATGAGGGGACGGATGAAGCACGGGAAAGACTGCTCGCTAACTTTGAATTAAGCAGATGCTATAACAAGGTTGTTGGCAATATTTATACAGGATCCTTATACTTGAGTTTGCTATCCTTGCTTGAATTAAATTCAGAAATTAAAGCAGGGGCGAGAATTGGGCTATTCAGCTATGGTTCGGGGGCAGTTGGAGAGTTCTTTTCCGGTATAGTACAGCAGGATTATCGGGATGCTTTATACATTGATAGACATGAAACCTTATTGTCGAGCCGCACAGAAGTTTGTATTTCCGAATACGAAGAAATCTTTCAGGAAACTTCTCTCGCCGTTCTATCAGGTAAAAAGCTCCCAATTGAAAAAGATCCGGCAGTAATTTGTCTGGCCGGGGTAAATGATCATATCCGAGAATATGTATATAAGTAAATAAGTGAGGCTGACTCAAAGAAAAATGAGTCAGCCTTGTTGTTTTGTCTGGCAGGATGTATCCGATAGGATATCTTTCATTCTGAAGCTGCTTTAATGGTTGCGTCCAATTCCATTTCTACATTTCCTTGGATCGCACGGCTAATCATACAAGAGCTTTCAGCCTTTTTGGCAAGTTCCTTTGCTAATTGCAAGTCTGAATCGGTTGCGTTTGTTTTCAGTACAATAATCGGACGATGGATGATCTTTTTATAGGTAAACACACCTCGCGTTACATCAACAATTCCTTCTGATTCCATGGATAACTGTTCTTTCTCCAAATGACTGCGCTCCAACATGGCGGCTAAAGTGATGATATAACAGGTAGCTGCTGCTCCAAGCAGCATTTCGTCCGGGTTTGTTCCAACACCAGGTCCGTCCATTTCTGGTGGAATGGAAATCTTCGTGACTAAATTTCCCGCTTCAATGGTGCCTATATCATTTCTCAATCCAGGCCAGTCAGCTTTTAAATGAAAATGATGCTCTGCCATTTTCTGTTTCCTCCAACTATTCTTCTATTAAGGTACAACTCATTATAGCGGAAACAGTTAGCCTTCTAAAAGCAATGCTGCTTGGTTCTCTAACAGCTAAGGCTAACCGCTTCTTTTTAAGCTGCAATTCGGTGATCATAGAATTTTACTTTTTTTCAATTGTTTAAAATGGTTGCTTTTGTATTTGCTTTAATATTTCTTTTGCATTAGCAAAATCCATATTTTTTCTTTGCTTTAATCTATCAGCGACAAGGTTGATATCCTTCCCTTTGGCACCGGCACTGATGGCAAGAGCTTTAGCTTGAAGCCCCATATGACCCTTTTGGATTCCTTCTGTGACAAGTGCTTTAAGGGCTGAAAAATTTTGTCCAAGTCCAACTGAAACAATGATGGATTCCAGTTCTTTCGCATTTTGACACCCTAAAATGCGTTTACTAAATTGGGCACCAGGATGGATATTAATGGAACCTCCGACTGTGCCAATTGGTAAAGGAACTGTCAGACTGCCAATTAAATCTCCGTTTTTCGCTTTACTCCATGTCGATAGCGAACGGTATTGACCGGAACGCGAAGCATAGGCATGTGCTCCGGCTTCAATTGCCCGCCAATCATTTCCCGTCGCTAAAACAACCGAGTCAATCCCATTCATAATTCCTTTGTTATGGGTGACCGCTCTGTACGGATCTGCAATAGCAAGTTGACAAGCCTCAACGATGCGGTCACGCACTTCTTCCCCTGAGTAGTTTCCTTTTTTCAATAAGGAAACTGGAATTTGGCAACTTGCCGTAGCCAGGCATTCTGTTGCATAGTTCGAGAGAATACCCATTAGGGCGGTTCCATTTGTTAATTTTTCCAGGTAAGGCTTAATGGCTTCAACCATCGTGTCAATGATATTCGCGCCCATTGCTTCTAAAGTTTCAATATGAAGATGGATGACTAAAAACGCAGGTTTCTCTAGAGCTGGATCGGCAGCAATCTGTCGTACCACAATTTCTTTTGCGCCACCGCCTCGTTTTACAATAGAGGGATG
>JAUZQA010000503.1 GCA_030705665.1 Bacillota bacterium | reverse complement strand
GCTATTCGATTAGTTGGCCAACATCTAAGAAACGCAGTGAAAAATGGGGGAAATTTAGTTGCACGTGAAGGAATGACAAATGCCCAATTTTTAGCTGGAATGGCCTTCAACAACGCCCTTCTTGGTTATGCACATGCGATTGCACATCAACTTGGAGGAGTTTATAATTTGCCTCATGGTCTTTGCAATGCCATTCTTTTACCACATATCGTAAAGTTTAACTTGGATGCAAAACCAGAAAAAGCAGCTGAGATCGCAGTTGCACTGGGCGAAAAAGTTAATGATTTATCGCCAATGGAATCAGCAGAAAAAGCGGTATCAGCAATTAAAAAACTGGCCCAGGATGTTGGGATTCCTAATGGATTATCTGAAATTGGAGTAAAAGAAGAAGATCTTCCAATGTTAGCTGAACGATCTATGAAAGACCCATGTGCATTATTTAACCCGAAAAAAGCAACACTAGACGACGTCGTTTCTATATTAAAGGCCGCATTCTAATTAAAAATTGAATCATAAGTGAGCATTTGTTTTTTCAATAAATGCTCACTTTTTTCTGTGACATACTTTCACCTGCTCATTCGTTATATGGTCTGAGTTAACCTATCGTGTTTTATGTAAAAGCTAACTTTAATATACATGGCCAATCCCTAATAATCCTTTACAAAAAAGGGAACTTAACCCAAAGCTCTTATTATATTCTTCTTTTTTCTATACCATGCAAAAAGCCCTGCTCGTAAAGCGTTATCTGCGGCAATTGAAATCCATACGGCTGGTAAACCAAATCCAAGTTTCCATGCAAATACATAAACTCCCAATGTTCGAACAATCCATATACCAATCATAGTAACAATCATAGGGAACGTGCTGTTTCCACCTGCTTGCACAACAGAAGTATCGACGGTTACTGAGGCTAAGAATGGCTGCGAAATGGTATCAATAAACAAGATAGTCATTAATAAATGAAGAACCGTTTCATTTTGTGTAAATAATCGACCTATCCACTGACTAGTAATAGCTAAAATACCGGTAATAACCACCATTGAAATCGCTGATTGAATATAACTCCATTTCCGATATTCCTTAACATCTGACAAATTCTTTTCTCCAATAGCTTGACCGATAAGAGTGCTGGCAGCTACTGCAAAACCTCCCCCGACTGTAGAAGCAAATGTGGTTAAAGTCCCAGCAATATTGTGTGTAGCATAAACCTCCGTCCCCATCCGTACAATTAAGCCAAAGTAAACAACTTGTCCTAATCTCATGCTTAGTCGTTCTAATGTTGCCGGTACTGCAAATTTTATCATGCTGATTACCAGGTTCCATTTGACTTTGAAATCACTCATCTTTAGAGCAATAGAAGGAATATGTTGGGATAGGATGACAAGGCGAAGCAAACCATAGATCCTTGCTAAAATCATTGCAAAGGCTGCTCCAGTTATTCCCAGTCCTTTGAACGGTCCTATTCCAAAGATTAAAACATAGTCCAAAATGACATGGACTGTATTCATTTCAATCCCAATTCGGAAAGGGGTCCTTGTATCCCCTATCGCACGAAAAGATGCAGATTGAGTAGTAAATAAGGCAATAAAAGGAGTAAGTCCTAAAACCACTTTAAAATAAATGAATGCCTTATTTTTCAGTTGTTGGTTGGCTCCAACCATATCAAGCAAGGGATTAGCGAAAACAATCGAGACCAAAGAAAATATTATCCCAATCAGGATAGATATAAAAAGGCCATGAAAAATAACGGATTTGCTTCGTCCCTCGTCTTTTGCTCCAAATGCTCTTGATAAAAAAACAGAAAGTGTAGCAGAAATAGCAGTAAATACCCCAATATACGTCATACTATATATGTTGGTAACCCCTACTGCATTTATAGCCAGCAACCCCAACCTTGCAATAAAAAATGAATCTACTACCCCAAGTAAACTTTGTAGATAGGCTTCACCAATGGCTGGTAATGCAATGTTAAAAACTTTTTTTGCTTTAGTTGAAACTTCCAAAACATGTCCTTCTTTCTACCGTACTTTTCATCTCAACCAAATTTAAGAATTGAGCCCGGCACGTACAAACATAAATAAATATTTTAACCACATCCCCAAAAAGTGCATTTATATTGGATTAATGATGGTGATGTTGTTCATGATTAGTAGTCGCACAAACTGCTGTTTCATCGTGAGGATGTTCTTCGTTTTCCATTTGGATAGTAGCATGACCAATTCCTAGATGTTTTAATTCATGTTCTATTTTTCTTAATATAACTTGGCTTTCCTGAAAATTAGTCAAGTTATTTAGAACAACATGACAAGATAATGCGTTTTTACCACTCGTAATGCTCCAAACATGCAAGTCATGTACATTAAGGACACCTTTAATGGAACTGATACTCTCAATTACTTCCTCCAATGAAATTCCTTTCGGTGTGCCCTCCATTAAAATACTCACAGTTTGCTTCACAATCTTCCATGCACCAAAAGCAATCAGGATTGCAATCATCACACTAAGAATAGGATCAACGATATACCAACCGGTAAATAATATAATCATTCCACCGACAATAACTCCAGCTGAAGCCATAGCGTCACCAATCATATGAAGCACGG
The DNA here is from genome assembly GCA_030705665.1 of Bacillota bacterium. The sequence goes on along the minus strand of JAUZQA010000503.1, from coordinate 756 downwards.
CACTTTTCACGTTGATATTGTCTTCTTTATTTAGACCTAAACCTAAATAGAGATTCAATATTAAGCCAACAGAAGCACTAATAAACATCCACGTACTACCGACTACGTGTGGATTCCTAAAGCGGTCAATCGCTTCATAAAGGATCACTACAGCAATAACAATTAGAGCCATCGCATTAATAAAAGCAGCCAAAATTCCAGAACGGTGGTATCCATAAGTAAAATGTTCTGATGCTGGTTTTTGAGATTGATGCATAGCAAACCATGATAAACCTATAGCAGCAATGTCAGTAACAACATGACCTGCATCTGACAGAAGTGCTAAACTATGAGATAAAAATCCTCCAACTAATTCCACTACAAGAATAATTAACGTGAGGAAAAACGCTAATTTCATTTTGCCTATCGGAGCATGAGAATGAAATACATCTTCGTGATCATGGTCATGACCGTGATTATGTTTGTGATTATCTGACATTTTGTTCTCTCCTTTTTATAAAAGACCTAATCATGGCAAGCATGATCAATTGCTTGTTGCAAAAGGTTGATAATATGCTGGTCATCATTCGAATAAAAAACAGTTGTCCCAGCTCTTCTAAACTTCACAAGACGAAGGTTTTTCAAAAAGCTCAATTGATGAGAGACAGTTGATTGATGCAGCTCCAGAGCCTCAGCAATTTCATTTACTGAACATTCCTTTTGAGAAAGTAAATAAAGAATTTTGATTCTTGTGTTGTCTGATAATGCTTTAAAGGT
>JAUZQA010000502.1 GCA_030705665.1 Bacillota bacterium | reverse complement strand
TGGCTCATCCCTGTTAAAATCGACGATGTCGTCAAGTACGGTGCGTCCTTTGTTTTCAAGGGAGGGAACCTTGCTGTACAGATACCAGAGGCATTCCATGTACGGCTCCATTTCGCGTTCGCCTCGGCATAGATAGCCAAATTCACCACGTATACCATCCATGCTGCCGCCCACATCATTGTGCTTTTCCAATATTGTTATGTTTTCACCGGGTACACCGGCATCATCTACAAGAAAAGCAGCCGTTGCAAGACCCGCGAGGCCGCCACCTACGATATACGCTTTTCTCTGCTCGATACCTTCTGTTTTTTTTGGGTGATACATAGTCGAATAAATGTTCATTGTTTTCATCCTTTCCATATGTTTTTTAATGAAACCAACTACTTCTATTAAATTTTAGCATTATGATTTTCAAATAAAAATTTACATATAGGCCGCTCTGTCAAACAATTTTTACATTTATTCCTAATAGTTAAGTTTTTCTGACCAGATTTGTTAAAGAGTCAAAAAAGTGATACCATAATTACGATTTGCGAATTAAATATATGAAGGTTTGATAAATATGCTGAAAAATACTAAGGCCGTCTTTGCAAGTTCACTAAAAAAAATGCTTGAAAAAAAGACGCTTGACCATATTACGGTGAAAGATATTGTTCAAGATTGCGGTGTATCCCGTCAGGCGTTTTATTATCATTTTAATGATATTTACCAGCTTGTTGAATGGATATTTAAAGAGGAAACATTGGAAGCATTGGCTGATAACAGGGATATTGATACATGGCAGCAGGGTTATCGCCATATACTTGAAAGAATGTGCCAGAATAGGAACTTTGTTTCCAACGTTTACCGTTCAATCAGCCGCGAATACCTTGAGAGGTTTATGTACAACGTTTTGCATGACATCATATATCCCGTTGTTGAAGACCAGGCGAAAGGATTGATTGTTGACGGCAAGTATAAAGAGTTTATCGCGCATTTTTACAGTCTGGCGGTCGTGGCAATGGGCATGGATTGGGTCCGAATGGGCATGAAGGAAAATCCAGAGGAAATTGCGGAAAAGGTAGCAATATTAGTAAAAGGCAACTTTAAAAAATCACTGCAGGAATATTCAAAATAACCAAAGTCTTTAGGATTAACAGGCATACGATCTTGAATGACACTTATTGTTTACTAAATACCATCCATCACATTTATCTCCCCATATGTAATGTTCTGCGTTCAGTTTATTAATCTTCAATATATTACCACTCCCTGTTGATAATCAGTTGCCATTTTAAACTAATTTTAAAATGAGTAATTCCAATGATCATGCTTGTTAACCTTTATGTTGTAAAATGGGCGCCAATCTTCAAGAAAGGCGCCCATCGTATTGAATAATTTTGATTAGTTATCTTCATGAAATTCCGTTATTCAATTTCTCTAATTCCTCTTCTATTCTTTCTTTTTCAATCCTTTCAAAAAGTGGTTTAATATCCTTTAGAACTATATTGGATAACTCAACTTGTTCCCATTTCAATTCACTAAGACGCAACATATTTTTTACTTCATGGCTTGAAAAAGGAAGAAAAGGATTAAGAATCTGTGTCAGATTTGTAATGATATAGATACAATTAGCCATTGTATGATTACATAAGGTGGAATCTTCTTTAATTTGAATCCATGGCTTCTGCTCATCAAAGTATTTATTTGCATAGCGCACAAATTCAAAGATATTTTCTAATGCTTTTTTTAAATGACCATTCATAATTAGGGAACCAACTTCTTCGTAGAGTTGACCGATTTTAGTTTTAATTTCTGAATTTATATTACCTTCAGGTGTTTTACCATTGTAATATTTTTCGACAAACTTTAACGTACGATTGACAAAATTACCATATGCACCTAGTAATTCACTGTTATGACTATACACAAATTCACGCCATGAAAAATCAGTATCACGATTTTCAGGTGCATTACTTGTTAAAAAATATCGGATTGAGTCTGCATCATATCTTTCTAATATATACGGAACCCAGACAGCCCAATTTTTACTCGTCGATAGCTTTTGTTTTTCCAATGTTAAATACTCATTCGAAATAATGTGTGTTGGTAATGCAGGATTATTGATGCCCATTAGAATAGATGGCCAAATGATTGTATGAAACGGAATATTATCCTTCCCATGAACATAATATGAAATGGTGTCACCATTCCACCAATCTTCTATATTTTCGTCATGCTGCTTAGCCCATTCTATACTTGCTGTTAAATATCCTGCCACTGCTTCAATCCATACATAAATTTTCTTACCTTCAAAACCTGCTATAGGAACTTCAACACCGTTTGGCAAATCACGCGTAACAGCTCGGTCGGGTACACCCTCTTTTAAATATCTAGTTGTTAACGAAATCGCATTTTCGCGCCATCTATTTTCCTGCTGCGCTTTCAACACAAATGGTTCTAATTGTTTCTGGAATTGACTAAACGAGAAATAAAAATGCTCCGTTTCTTTAATGATTGGCTGGTTCCCACAGATCTTACAACGCTTATCAATTAAATCAAGTGGGTCTAAAATAGCAGAACAATTATCACATTGGTCCCCCCTTGCTTTCGCACCGCAATTAGGACAAATCCCTTCTACAAAACGATCAGGTAAAAATTGATGATCCGTTTCACAATAAGCCTGCTCAATCGTCTTTTTGTAAAGATAGCCATTTTCAAGTAGTTTTAAAAATATGGCCTGTACAGATTTGTGATGATGTTCGGCATCTGTACGAGTATACAAATCGTAGGAGAAACCTAGCTTTTGAAAACACTCTACAAATTCTTCATGATAACGGTTTGCAATTGCTTCAGTTGTCGTATTTTCTTGATTTGCTCGTATCGATATTGGTGTACCATTACAGTCACTTCCGGAAACATAAAGCACTTTTTCACCTTTCTGTCTGTAATACCTTGCTAAAATATCTCCTGGTAACAAGGCTGCTACATGCCCTAAGTGCAGTGAACCATTAGCATATGGCCATGCCCCTCCAATAAAAATAGTCATATTTCTACCTCCCTAAATTAAAAAACCTCGCCCATAGACAATTTGATTGCCTAAGGACGAGGTATATCTCGTGTTACCACCTTAATTCACTAATAATTCACATTATCAGCCTCAATAAGTACGGAATGAATGAATCACTCTTATACTTTGACATTTATAACGAGTGCCAAATCTCGTCAAGGTCTAATTCATTTAACTGAAAGTCGACTTTGCTGCTCAAAGGCCATTTTCAATCAACTATTTTCTGCTTCTTTTCAGCTACCGAAGCTCTCTGTAAGAAAATGATGGTTGACTTACTTTCCTCATCATCGCGTTTAACAAATGTATTTTCCTTATTAT
>JAUZQA010000501.1 GCA_030705665.1 Bacillota bacterium | reverse complement strand
CTGGCAATTGGTACATATTCTAATTCCACTGTAAGGCCAAATGGTTTTGCTAGTTCACAAAGCTCGGCAAAGCGTTCAATGGCAAAATTGCGGTCCTCTGTCCAGATGCTGCTAAGGACATGTTTTCCGCCAAGCTCTGCTGCTGACTCCATAGCAGGCACATAATTTTTTGGATCAACACCATCAAAGATTTTGGCAAGTTCTATATCGAGTAGCTTTACGCCTGTATTAGAAAGTGCTGCTTTCGTTTGCTTCATCAATTCTTTATTTTCAGATAAAGAAAAATTAGGTTCTCCCGGCAATCCCATGTAAATTGGGCGCAGGCTGACAAAATCATATCCTGTTCTAGCCGCGATGTTGATCATCTCCGGCGGCGGACAGCCAAGGATTGTTAAATAAGCCAGTGAATATTGCTTTTTCATCATTACTCCCCCTTATTTTTTTGTCCTGTATAAATACCAAAATGACGACTTTTTTTAGATGATTAGAAAAAATACTGGAACTAAATTTCTGTAATAACGGACAAGTAATTTTCATCAAATGAAATTTATTTTTACCTAATGGAATCTATTTCTATTTTATTATAAAATGTATACGGTTTCAATTAATTCCACTAAATAAAAATTGTTTTTACTGGCCAAAATACTTTTTTTTAAAAGCTTGATTGTGTCAGGTAATTGAGGTAGGATACTAGTAAGTTTTTTCATCCAGTGGAAAGCCATTCAATCACCGTAAACTATTTAAAAAAGGAAGATTAAAAATCAATGGAACAAGAAGGAATTAGAACCGTTCAACGGGCATTAGATATTATCGATTGTTTTACTAAAGAAAAACCCTATTTAAATCTGACGGAAATTTCCCAAAAAGTCGGCCTCCCTGCATCCACTACATCCAGATTTTTAGCTACCCTTGAGCAAAATGACTATTTGGAAAAAGATGCGTCAAACCTAAGGTACAAACTTGGAAAAAAAATCTTTTACTTGGGTCATCTAGCTGGTGAATCTATTGATTTACGAACAATTGCCAAACCGATTATGGAAGAATTACGAAATGAAACGACAGAAACCATTAATCTATATATTTTAAGGGAGGTCTATAGAATCTGTATTGATCAGTTAGGCGGCTTAAATAATATCAGCCACACCGTTAACATTGGCGAAAATTATCCCTTATGGGCAGGTGCCGGCGGCAAAGCGATTCTTGCCTTCCAGGATGAACCCTTTATTCATTCTGTTATCGCAGCTGCTTCTCATCCAACACCAAATTTATTCAATGAGTTAAGCGAGATTAGAGTCAATCATTCTTGTTATAGCATTGACGAGGAGGTTGTTGGCTCATCTGCCGTCTCTTCACCTATCTTTAATATCAATGGCGAGGTAGAGGCTTCCCTTTCGATCGCAGGACCAACAAGCAGGTTTGACCAGGAAAACCGCGAAAGATACCAAAAGCTGGTTAAAGAAGCTGCGGCTCTTATTTCTTCGAAAATGGGCTACTTGTAAACTCCTGGCTTGGCAGCAGTTGAACTCTATGATGCTGCTGCTCTTGCTTTTTTCATGAGATCGGGCTTCATACAACCGCTTTGGTGCCGCTTCTCTTGCTTTTTTCATGTGTTCTGGCATCATTCAGTCGTTATGATGTCGCTTCTCATGCTTTTTTCAAGAGATCTGGCATCATACAATGGTTATGGTGCCGCTTCTCTTGCTTTTTTCAGGAGTTCTGGCATCATACAGCAACTTTAAATAAATAGTGATAAAAAGACACAAAAGGCAGTCTAAACTTTTGTGTCTTTTTTTGAGTTATAACTTACTTTTCTAATTCAGCGTCGTAGAATTCGCCAAATAATTCTTCATCAGATGGTTTGTCTTCAGGGATCGGTGTGGATACCCAAGTTGTATTCATATAATGCTTTAGCGAAACGTTTTCAGATGTGGCGTTGCCACCCCAAGTACCGCAGCCCATGGAAGAAGTTTGCGGCATGCCGTTTGTAAAGGAACCGGCATTACCGATAGAGTTAGGCTGGCGAACCATGATGCGGCTGAATGGACCCCACTCACCAAGACGATTGATATGTTCTTCGCTGAAAGAGTAGATTCCGCATGAATGGCCAATTCCGCCATTTTCAAATACACCTGCAGCCACTTTCAAGGCATTTTCAAAATCGCCTTCATATTTATGAAGAGATAATAGAGTCGTTAATTTTTCATCGGCGAATACTTTGCCTTTGCCGACTCCATCGCCAATGACCATGATGAATTTGCGATCTTCTGGAATGCTGAAGCCTGCTGCTTGGGCAAGTTTTTGTGGAGAAATCGCCACAGTATCTGGCAGACGATGTCCTTCTTCATCCCAAACAACAACGCGAAGTTTCTCTCTTTCTTCGGTACTTGCTAGATATGCGCCTTCTAAAATTAGCTGTTCGACCATATGATCGTAAAGAGATTCATGTATGATTAAGTTTCCATCTGCAGAGCAGCCTGAACCAAAGTCTTTTGTTTTACTTAGCATCGTGTTGTGTGCTGCATCTTTTACATCCGCTGTTTCATCAATGATCACCGTTGCGTTCCCTTTACCTACTCCATAGGCAGGTGTACCGGAGCTGTATGCCGCACGAACCATATCTTGGCCGCCAGTTGCCATGACTAAATCAGCCCGGGCCATTAATTCAGTCGTTAATGTTTTGCTTACAATTGGCAGACATTGGAGGATATCAGCTGGTGCGCCTTCTCTTACAAGTGCTTCTCTCATAATGCGAACAACTTCGTTTGAAGTGCCTTTTGAACGTGGATGTGGACTGAAGATTACCACATCACGGGCTTTGATCGCGTAAATGGCGGTAACAGCCGGTGTTAATTCTGGATTTGTTGTTGGAATTAAAGAAGCTATAATGCCTGCTGGTTTGCCATACTTTTTGATGCCTTTTTCAGGGATTTCTTCGATTAGGCCAACGCTTTTTTGGCGTAATGCATCTCTTAGGACACCGCGGATTTTCATGCGTTTACCGACACGGTTGACAGGGTCGCCCAGGCCGCTTTCTTCCACACCCATAACGGCAATCCTTTCAAACGTCTTTTTATTGGCAACAGCCCAGGCAACTGCTTGGATTAAGCGGTCAACTTGTTCTTGGCTGTAGTCTTTGATTACCTCAAATGCTTTTTGGGCTTTTGCAAATGTTTCATCTAATATTGCTCTTTGTTCGGGTGTTAGTTCTTTTGGTTTGTTAACGGTTGTGGATGACAAGGTTATTACCTCCTAAGATTTGAAAATATATTTTTTAAATACTTAAGCTTCTTGGATCGATCTAAATTTTTCGATTCTGAATCTTTGCTGTTTGATTCTACATGAATTCATACGGATTCTACATCTTCGCT
>JAUZQA010000500.1 GCA_030705665.1 Bacillota bacterium | reverse complement strand
TTTTTCTTTGTCCCTACTATTGGGAATTGGTACTGGAGTGTGCGGTGCTGCAGCTATTGCAGCTGTTTCACCATTATTGAAGGCAAAAGAAGAGGATACCGCAATAGGAGCAGGGATCATCGCCCTAGTTGGTACATTATTTTCAATAGGCTATATTCTTTTAAAACCATTTTTGCATTTAACGAATAACCATTATGGTATTTGGACCGGAATAAGCCTGCATGAAATTGCCCACGTTGCTTTAGCTGCGGCGCCGGCAGGACAGGATGCCTTGGCAATTGCACTTTTAGCAAAATTAGGACGGGTTTTCCTTCTCGTACCCTTAAGTTTTATCCTTATGTATTGGATGAAACGTACAGGGAGAATCCAATCCGAAATGAAAATTGAGTTTCCTTGGTTTTTAATTGGGTTTTTGATGATGAGCCTTATTGGAAGCTATGTTCTGGGAAAATTAATTAATGTTCCATCAGCTTTCTTGAGTAATACATCGAATTTATCAACCTTACTGTTAACAATGGCTATGGTCGGGCTAGGATTAAATGTAAACCTGCAAGAATTGCGTTCAAAAGCACTACGTCCATTTATCGCTATGTTAATAACATCGGCACTATTATCAATCCTTACGTTTTTTACATTATGATGGAATAGATAGACTAGGTGATTGATTGTTCAATCAGTATTATTGGTGTGATGTATGGTGAGGGTTCGCGAATTACAACCTCAAGGGAATCTGCCGATATAATTAGTGACAACGTGAAGATGTGTTGGATGGGAAGGCTAAAGTAGGAAGAATAAATTTGAAAATAAAGTCTAAATTCACCTTTTTAGTTATTTTTCGCAATTGTCGAAACGTGTCGATATATAGCGACTTTATGAATCCGTTTTCTATTGGTAAAATGGTCCTATTGTTGTAATTGATAAGTCGCCTATAATACGTAAAAATTTTTAAGGACACCATTGAGAGGGGCTCAAAATTAATGAAAAGAAAATCTTCAACCTTTGCAAGCACCATTTCTTTTAAACTACTATTATCTATTACAGTAACTATTATTTTGATGAGTAGTGTCATTGGAACATTAAGCTATAGCTTAGCCAAACAAGAATTGGTCAATAGTGGGAAACTAGACCTTCAGCATATTGTAAAAGGAGTAATTCCTACACTTGATCAGTTAAATAAACAAGTCCAAAATGGACAAATCTCTTTGAAACAGGCACAAGAGATGGCTCGTACTCAAATCCTTGGCCCAGTTTCTGGACAAGGAAAAAGCAGGAGGTATGACTTCTCTCAATCACCTTTCTTATACAAAACACAAGGATACGTTTTTGCCTATGATCAAAAAGGAAGGATAGAAATGCATCCATCTATAGCTGTTGGAGTGAATAAGTATGATGCACAAAATAATGAAGGTGTTTACGTTATCCGTGAGATTTTAGCAGCCTCACATAAGGATAGTTTAGAAGGGCACTACTTCACATATAATTGGAAAAATCCCGGAGAAGCCAAGGAAAGAGAGAAAATTTCATATATCTTGTACTACAAGCCTTGGGGCTGGAGTATTGGAATTGGCGCTTATACAGATGAATTCTATGCTAATTTACAGTATTTAAAACTATTAATTACCTTGATTTCAATTGGGATTGCTTTGATCAGTTTGATTGCTTTTTATTTTGTGGCAAAATCAAAAATGAAATTATTAGCCCAAGCAACCAAGGCATCATTACAAATAGCTGATGGGGATTTACATTTACCAAACCTATCGGAAGGAAAAGACGAAATTGGTCAATTAGGAGCTTCTTTTAACGAAATGTCACTGAAGTTAAGGGAAATGATGGCTAAATTACAGAAAACAAGCTCACAATTGCTTAATGCTGCGACAGACCTGGCCGCTGTTTCTGAAGAAACTACCGCCACCAGTGAAGAAATTGGAGTTGCAATGGGTGAAATTGCAACGAGTGCAGTGGCCCAATCGGAGGATGTCGATCACGCATTTAAGCAAATGGAACAATTAACAGAAACCATTCAAAAGATGAACAAAAAAAACCATGAAATTTTAGAAATTACCCAAACTTCTAAGGGAGCGACTGCTCATGGAAGGGACATTGTTACTATTCTGAAAAAGGCCAGTGAGGATACTGAAACAGCCTCCAATAGTATCAGTATAGGGATTACCAATTTATATTCCAAAGTAAAGAACATTTCTCATATTACCGATACCATTCAACATATAACCCAGCAAACCAATCTTTTGGCCTTAAATGCCAGTATTGAAGCTGCAAGAGCAGGTGAACATGGCAAAGGTTTTGCGGTGGTGGCAAACGAGGTAAGAAAACTAGCCGAAGAGTCCAATGTTGCCACGAAAAAGATTCAAGAGATGATTGAGGGAATTGAAAAGGAAACGGAAACAACAGTTCTACATATGGGGAATACAACTAATACTGCCATCGAGTTAAAAGAAGCAGTCACAAAGACAGAAGAAGATTTTGTTGAAATAGAGAAAGCTGTAGATTTGACGTTTTCTACTGTAGAGACTCTAAATAATGAAATAATGACAGTAACCGCAAAAAATGACATGATCATGGATACAATTCAACACATTTCATCTTTTTCGCAGCAAACGGCCGCTGCCTCCGAAGAAATTACTGCTTCTGTTGAAGAACAAGTAAAGGCTGTTTTAAATATCAGCACAGCTGCAGAGGATTTAAGCCAATTAAGTGAAGAACTCGATGGATTGATTAAAAAATATCGTTTTTAAACTTGGGATCATATTGCTATCAGGATATTTTTTCGAGTGTGCTATGTGGTGAACAAATTTAGAATTAGAGAAAACGTAAATAATGGGGTTTGCGGATATTCAGTAAGTATGTGAAGATCTGTGCTTAAACCCCCTCAGTTTAATACAATTTTCTATCAAATACTCGCTATCAGGTAGCTTTCCAAAATAAGAATTACCTCCGAGGTTAGAATAATGATGGAGGAATATGTAAGAGTGAATTTTAATCGGGGGTATATATATGAATGACAAAATAACGGAAAGTGAATTTCAAGAGATTATCCGCAGAAGAAGTAACGGCGATACAAGTTTTCCCCAATTCTTAGACGAATTGTCGCAAAGAGGCATAAATGAATATGAAATAGATGTTGCTACTGGTAAAGCCACATATAAAGGAATCACTTCAGAGTTTAAAACGGATTCCCAAATAAACCTGGTTATCTCAGATAAATTTAATAGAAATAAGGTGCTTGAGGCAATCGCTAACATTTCTCTCCCCTTTTTAGATTTCTTAAAAGAGATTTCTGAGGCCGGAATTGTAACCTATCGTGTTTATATACCTGAGAAAAAGGTGGAATATATTGGTGTCAAGGAAGAAGT
>JAUZQA010000050.1 GCA_030705665.1 Bacillota bacterium | reverse complement strand
TATGAAGAATATATGAGACAAATGATTAAACCAATGCGTGATGAGCTTACGAATGCGGGTTTTCAAGAGCTTACTACCGATGAAGCGGTAGAAAAATATATGGAGAATGCATCAGGAACCACCCTCGTGGTAGTTAACTCCGTCTGTGGCTGTGCAGCAGGTCTTGCTCGCCCGGCAGTTACCCAAACCGTCATGAATAGTGATAAAAAACCAGATCATCTTGTGACTGTTTTTGCGGGCCAAGATAAGGAAGCAACAGCAAAAATGCGCGAGTTTTTTGAAGGCATCGAACCATCTTCTCCTTCCGTTGCTTTATTAAATGGCAATAAAGTAGTGCATTTTATTCCACGCCATGATATCGAAGGTGCATCAATGGAAGATGTCATGAATAATTTATCGACTGCATTTGAGAAATATTGTTAAAAAAGGGATGTCTATGGACGTCCTTTTCTATTATATTAAAACGGAAAATGAGTTGAGTTTTATGTTCGTAACTACAGCAGGTAGGACAAATCAGCATATGATTGAAAAAGCAATGGCAACCGCTGCTATTTTAAGTGTAGAATATTTTCCCCGAAACAAAAAATCCGTTCAATCCATACAAAAGGAAATGGACAGTGATTGCATCGTTGTCGGAAAGGAACGTCATGAGCTTTTTGCAAAAGGAGAAAGGCAGCCATTCTTTTTTCATCCTAATTCGGCTATGTTTCGTATCAAAAGATTAATGAATAAAGAGCATGATCCATTTGCAGATGCAACTTGTTTAGCCGAAGGCATGAGTTTTCTTGATTGTACACTTGGTCTGGCTTCCGACTCGATTGTAGCAAGTTACTTAGTAGGTGAAACGGGAAGTGTAATTGGGGTGGAAGGACAGCCTTTTCTAGCTTTTTTGGTAAAAACGGGATTATGTGAATGGGATTCCGGCCTTTCTGCCATGAATGCTGCAATGAAGCGAATACACGTCATTCATGATAAAGCGCTTAATGTTCTTCAAAGCCTTCCAAGTCATTCGTTCGATTGTGTTTATTTTGATCCTATGTTCGAAGAAAGTGTTCTTGAATCAGATGGAATCAAGGCATTGGGACAGTTTGCCATTTATGATGACCTTCTGGAGGAGACTGTCCATGAAGCTTTACGGGTTTCACGGCAGCGAGTTGTATTGAAGGATCACTATAGAAGCAGCCGCTTTGAGAAATTTGGATTTCAGGTACAGCGCAGAAAAACAGCCAAGTTTCATTTTGGCTGGATTGAAAAGAAGTAACTAACTGGGGATTGAGTTGTTCCCAGTTTTTTAATATTTTCGTAATACTGATTTTTCCATTTTCCTAAAAAAATAAAGTATAATAGACCTATATGTAATTCTATTAAATCTTCTAACACTGATTGAGAGGGGGATGCCGAATGAAAAACTGGATTCGTAAATCGTTAATGGTGATGGTTTCAATATTAACATTCGGTGTAGTTTCCCCATCGCAATTCATTAATAATGTCAATGCTGAAAAGCCCCCGGAAAAAGATATTTTTGAAGCCGCCAGTCCATCATCTAATATAAATCAAGCGGCAACAATTTGGTCAGAAACTCACATAAACAAAGATGCGTTTGTTGAAGACCTCATAAAACAGGCTGAAGAGCAATCGTATCAAAAATTTGGGCCTCGAATAAAACCAGTTATTGAGCAGGAATTTCGGGAGATCGTATTGCCCAATATTGAGAAGGCTCTTGAAGAAACAGCCGCTAAGTATCCTGAGTCGGATTTTCAAAATCTCATCATTACTGAGGATTCTGGCGGTGGCCTTTCTGAGAAAATATTTCATCTTAAGGATCGTAATACAAACTTAGATGTGCTGCGTTTCCATGTGCGGAGGGACCATCCGCCGCAGGGGGGATATTGGTTTAATTTTCACTATCATACGTATTTTGATGATTTTCAAAATCATTATGAACTTGGGGCTATTTATTGGTCCAAGGATACTCCGCCAAAATGGAAATGTTAATGAGGAAAAATTTGCAAACTGGGTGTCAAAAAATTTATTATTAATTTGAAACCTTTTTAAACTTTCTTCGTAAATAAACTATAACCAAAAATGGAGGTAAAAGAAATGGCAATTAGTTTATCAAAAGGACAAAAAGTTGATCTTACAAAAACAAATCCTGGTTTAACAAAAGTGGTTGTTGGACTTGGGTGGGATACTAACAAATATGATGGCGGCAATGACTTTGATTTAGATTCTTCCGTTTTTCTATTAGGTGATAATGGTAAAGTAACAAGTGAGAAAGATTTTGTTTTCTATAATAATACCCAAGGAGCAAATGGGGCAGTTGTACATACTGGAGATAACCGAACAGGGGCCGGTGAGGGTGATGACGAACAAGTGAAAATTAACCTTACGGGAATTCCTGCAAATATCCAGCGTGTTGCTTTCACGATTACAATTCATGAAGCGGATAAACGTAATCAAAATTTTGGCCAAGTTTCCAATGCTTACGCCCGTATTTTTAATGAGGAAAGTGGAGAAGAGTTAATCCGTTATGATCTTGGCGAAGATTTCTCCATTGAAACAGCGCTTATAGTAGGAGAACTATACCGCCATAATGGGGAATGGAAGTTTAGTGCAATCGGCAGCGGCTATCAGGGTGGTCTCGCTGCATTAGCAACTGACTTTGGTCTTCAGGTTGGTTAATTTATGCATGAGCATAAAGAGGCTCGGTGTATTGCCGAGTCTCTTTAAAAATATTTATTGATAATGGAGGAAGTCTTTTAATGTCAGCTTTGCATGGTATTTTAAACACATACGCCGAGTTTTTTGATGGAGGTATGTGGCTTAAGGTTTTAACAGATCCAGTCAGCTGGGGATTGATTGGAACATTAATTATTTTGGAAGGATTACTATCCTCTGACAATGCGCTCGTTTTAGCGATAATGGTAAAACATCTGCCTCTCGAAAAACGGCGTAAAGCACTTTTCTATGGATTATTTGGCGCTTATATTTTTCGATTCGTAGCAATTGGTCTTGGAGTATTTTTAATCAAACTTTGGTGGATTAAAATGATTGGGGCTGGCTATCTGGCGTGGCTGTCGATTAAATACTTTATTGATAAACGAAAAGAAGGCGGGGAAGGAGAAGAGGACGAAGACGTCAATGCAAAGGGATTGTTTATCCGTTTATTTGGGACATTCTGGGGAACGGTAGCATCGGTAGAATTAATGGATATTGCCTTTTCCGTCGATAGTGTGTTGGCCGCCTTTGGTGTCAGTAACAAGGTATGGATTTTATTCCTTGGCGGGATCTTGGGTGTCTTGATGATGCGGGGAGTAGCTGGAATCTTTCTTACTCTGATTGATCGTGTTCCTGAACTTGAAACAACGGCATACATTTTAATCGCAATCATTTCTATTAAAATGTTCTTGAGCGTAGCCCACTATGAACTTGAACCAATGTACTTTTTCATCATTCTGTTGTTTACATTCGGAGCAACATTTATCGTCCACTTCTTAAATAAAAATAAAAAAGCTGAACAATAAGATCTATGAAAGGAGGGGATTCAGACAGTTGTGTCCCCTCCTTTATTCTTTTTTTAATGCCCTGAAGGAGCTGCGAATACTATGAAATTTTTTTCCTATTTAGAAAAAAATGAAATGGATCAACTTTTTTTTATCAAGCCCCAACATTTTAATAAAACTTCAAATCGAGAATTACTTTCCTATAGTCTTGGTGCCACCTTATATATGCCTGCTTCAAGGACTGATTTTTACCATGATATCATCAAACAAAAACAAAATGGATTAACTTCGCTTGTGATTGATCTTGAAGATGCAATAGGGGACCAAAATGTTGAGTACGCTGAGGCTTGTTTAAAAAAAGGATTGTTACAACTCTATCAAAATATGAATCAAGAAATGATAACAATGAATGAATTACCATTGTTGTTTTTTCGGGTTCGGCATATTGAACAATTTAAAAGAATTTATCAAAGCCTGGGAGAAATATTTCAACTTTTCACAGGAGTGGTATTCCCAAAGTTTGAAGCGGAGACTGGAAGAGAGCTATTAACTGTGGTGAGTAAAATTTCAACGAAAGAGCAGCCATTTTATTGTATGCCCATTCTTGAATCGGAAAAAGTCATCAACAAAGAAACAAGGATGGAAGAATTAGTGCGAATCAAAAGTGTTCTAGATGACTATAGGGAGTACATATTAAATGTCCGAATTGGCGCTACTGATTTTAGTGGGATTTACGGAATCAGGCGTAGCGCAGATACAACTGTTTACGATATTGCGGTATTAAGGGATTGCATTGCCGATATTATTAACATATTTCAACGCTCGAGTTGTCCATATGTGATCTCAGGGCCCGTCTGGGAATATTTTTCCGTGAAGGAGAGAATGTTAAAGCCTCAGCTTCGTCAGACTCCTTTTCGCAATCATTTTGGTGATGAAGGAAGAAAAATACGCACAGAATTGATTGATCAAAATATAGATGGGCTTATTAGAGAAATTCTGCTGGATATAACAAATGGTTTGATCGGAAAAACAATTATTCATCCTTCCCATATTAAGGCTGTTCAGGCCTTAAATGTTGTTACATACGAAGAATATGTGGATGCATTAAATATAGTTGAATCAGCAACTGGAGAATATGGTGTCAAAAAAAGCCAGTTTTTAAATAAAATGAATGAAATAAAGCCTCATTACTATTGGGCAAAAAGAATGTTGTTGAAATCTGAAGTCTATGGGGTGCTAAATGAAGAATATTCAAGCATCGATCTTATCAAACAAAGAGTTTTCGTTTAATATTCTCAATTCTATTACCGTCGAAGTTTTTGTTGAAAAAAACGATTTTCATATTCCGCTTGAAGATCTTATCAAAATGGCGGCGAGAATAAATAAAAAACGTTCATTTTTATTCGTAAGTAAAGTACTTGGCAAGCATCTTCCTATTCATCCGAATAGGGGGGGATTAACATCTGCTCTTTTGGCGGCAAAATATTACGAGGAGGTAAAAGGCGGCAGGTGTGAGTTGAAAAAAGAATGGCTTGATTCTTTCTTAAAATATGAACCATCATTTACAGGTTCTGCGTTTATTCCAAAGACTTTTGATCCCCTAATCATCGGGTTTGCGGAAACGGCAACAGCCCTTGGACATGCTTTTTTTGATTGCTTCGAAGGGGCGGGTTATGTGCATACAACAAGGGAAAATTTAGTTGACTACCGACCTGTGGTTTCGTTTGAAGAGGAGCATTCACATGCAACTTCCCATCATTGTTATCTGCCATTAGAAATGATTGCTAATGATAGGGAAATTATTCTGGTTGATGATGAACTTACAACAGGAAAAACTGCCTTAAATATTATCCGATCGATTCATTCACGCTTTCCGAGGAAAGTGTATTCAGTGGTTTCAATATTAGATTGGCGTTCAGAAGAAGATAAGCAGGAATTCAAAAAACTCGAAAATATATTAGGTATTACGATTCATGTAGTTAGTTTACTAGCTGGAAAAGTTCAAGTGAATATTCAAAATGAAAAACTTGAACAAAGAAGCGAAGATTATCACTGTCAGAAAAAGAAGGCACAAATCGAGAGAATTTACCTTCCATCACTTTTTGAGGAGGCTGAGATTTCTTCGATATCGACCAATGGAAGTATCAATAGTACGCCTTTTTTAAATGAAACCGGCCGCTTTGGGATTTCAAGTGATATTAACCGGCAGACTCAAGATAAATTACTTGAAGCAGCATCATTCCTTACAAGTAAAAGGAGCGGCAAAAACACGCTCTGTCTTGGAACTGGTGAGTTTATGTATCTCCCGATGAAAATAGCAGCAGAAATGGGACCTGGTATTTCCTATCAGTCTACCACCAGAAGTCCGATATTTGTTGAAAATGTAACAGAATATGGAGCAAAATACGGTTTAGCCTTTTCAAATCCTGAGGATCAAGACATCGCCCATTTTGTTTACAATATACCTCCTGGCTATTATGATGAACTTTTTTTGTTTTTTGAACGGGAAGTAGAAAATGAGCAGCTTTTCTCATTGTTAAAGGAATTGGAGAAAACACAAATAGAATCTATTAAACTCGTTTATTTTATTAGAAAGAAGGAATAAACCTATGGAAAGTTCAGCAAAAGTGCCTGCAAGAATGGGGACCTATAACGAGAACGATGTCATCTTTCTTTTAAAAGATTTAAGCGGTTTAAAGCTTGAGGATTCTGTTGAAAATCGCGAAAAACAAATGCAATCGGGCGGGCACTATAGTGAAAGCCTTCCCATTGAATATCAGCCGCTGAATGAATATGTGGATTTGTTTTGGAAAATGTTAGCGGAATATAAAAGAAAAGTTGCTTTATGTTTAGGGATAGTAGCACAGCAAATTTATGAACTAAAGGGAGCAAAGACTGTCCTTGTTTCACTTGCCAGAGCAGGAACCCCAGTTGGAATCTTAATTAAAAGATACATAGAGCTGCGTTTTAACATAACATTACCCCATTATAGCATTTCCATTATTCGCGACCGTGGAATGGATGAAAACGCAATTAAGTATATTTTAAACAAACACCCAGGATATCAGCTTCAATTTGTTGACGGCTGGACGGGAAAAGGAGCCATTTCGATTGAACTTACTAAGGCCTGCAAGCAATTCTTTAGTAAATACCGAGTAAAACTTGATGACACCCTTGCAGTGATTGCCGACCCCGGATATTGTACAAACCTTTATGGAACAAGAGAGGATTTTTTAATCCCCAGCGCCTGCTTGAATTCCACTGTTTCTGGGCTTGTTAGTCGAACGGTCTTAAATAAACGGTATATTGGCGAAGCTGACTTTCATGGGGCTAAGTTCTACAGGGAATTTACGAACATGGATGTCTCCAATGAATATATTGAAACAATTTATCAGGAATTTCCTGAGGTTTTTTCGAAAGTTGAAGAGGAGCTTTCAAAAAGGTGTATCGAAAAGAAGGAACCGTCTTTTTTTGGAATGAGCACTGTAATGCAAATACAAAAAGAATTTAATTTATCTAGCACTCATATGATTAAGCCGGGGGTAGGAGAAACAACAAGGGTGCTGCTAAGAAGAGTACCTTGGAAAATTCTGATGAGAGACCCAGCAAGTCCATATGTAAAGCATATCCATATGTTGGCAAGGGAGAAGGGAGTAGAGGTTGTTCCATATGAAAATTTGAATTACTTATGCTGCGGCCTAATCAAATCGATGAAGGAGATAGAGCAATGATTATTGCATCCGACCTTGATCGGACATTAATTTATTCTAATCGAGCGATTGCTGAATTTGGACGCCCGGCAGATTTAATGTTAAAACCTGTTGAAAGTCGTGATGGAAGATGGATATCTTTTATGACAAAAGCATCCTTTATCGCCCTAAAAGCTTTATTTAGCCGATATCTATTTGTTCCGGTTACCACAAGAACAATCGAGCAATATCGAAGAATCCACGTCTTTCAGGAAGAGCTGCTTCCACGCTATGCCATTACCTCAAATGGGGGTAATATTTTACTGAACGGAAAACAAATGAAAGAATGGTCGGAGTTCATTTCCGTAAAAATAAGAAATGAATCAGCGGCAACGGCGGAAATAACTGACCTGTTACAGAGGGAAGGCTGCCTTTTTGAAGGTATAAAGAAACATGTAGAGGAATTGTTCTTCTACATTATCTTAAATAATCCTTTGCCAGTAGGAGATAAACAAACGTTAAGTACACTACTGGCGCCATTTGGTTGGAATGTTTCTTTACAGGGGCGTAAACTATATTTTATTCCAAAAGTCATCAATAAAGGTGATGCCCTTGAATTTGTTTGCAGTCATAGCGGGGAAATTGCTTTCGCAGGTTCCGGGGATTCAATTTTGGATTTGGATTTTCTTAACCATTGCCGCTATTGCTTCATCCCAAACCACAGCGAGCTTGTTCACGACCCTTATATAGACACTCCATCAGGAATGTCAGTTACAAAAAAACACGGTGTATTAGCGGGGGAAGAAATCCTAAAACAATATCTTTTACTCTGACAATTTACTGCTTTTTTCTTTTTTTTTAAAGAATAAAATGTAAAGAATACTAAAGAATACATAGGAACTGATGAAAAAGAGAACGGCAATCACGATCGATGGAAAAAGTGGGAAAAGTAAGATTGTAAAGATGATGCTGTACCAAAATAAATCAAGAAAAATAAAAAAATCTGACATTAACACATCCATTACCAATTCAAGGTCTGAGCGGATTTCACTTATCCTTGGCCGTCTGTATCGAAATCTCAATGGAGTCACCTTCTTACTATTGTGAGTACTCAAATATATGTCAGTACAAGAATTTTGGTGAAAAAGAAGAACTCCTCTTCGTGAAACATTTTTAAATTCTAATCGTAAAACATATGAAGCAAATAAGTAACTGTGATATGATGGGAGAGAAACCTTACATATTTTTCTAAGAAGGACGCTACTAGCTGAGACCTAGAGCAGAGCGTGCCTTGAAATCAAAAATCTTTCGCTTTCAGAGGGAAGGGATTAGGAATGTACCCATCATTAAATCAGCTAAAAATCCAGAATTTATCCCTTTCATATGAAAATTGGCTTGGGTTATTGGAAAAACCGTTACCAGAGCGGCCTGAATTTTCAATTGAAAATGGGGTTATTAAGATTGGAAGAGTAATTGCAGAATTTTTGGGCGTGCCATTGGATATCGATGAATATTATAATCAGCTTTATGATTATGTTCATTCCGAGGAATGGAACTTAATCCTTCTTAGTGAAGATACTCTTGATAAATCGATTGATAATCATCATTTCCAGGCGATTCAAAAAGTCCTAACTATTAATAATGAACAAAAACTATCCATCAACCGGTTTACAGCATTTCTTGATGGTGAACAGCTCCTGATAAAATCAAAGAATCCTGTTTTACATCGGAAAATTAGGGAAGCCATCATTAACACCCTTGAGTTGTTTTCTGTTAAGGAAAATGATGGCTTGAAGAACGGTGAACTTCGAAGAGTTCTGGTTGATATTGTCAAGTGGTCGATCAACCATTTAGAGGATCCATTAAGTAAAGCAGATCCCCAAATAGAAATGCCAAAATATCTTTGGTATGGAAATTTTAAAAAGAGCCATCAGTATTTTATCTACTTTTTAATGATGCTCGGATGCGACGTTATTATTTTTCATCCTGAGGGAAAGAATCTTTTGGGAGACATGATTCAAGAGACTGTTTTTGTGCATCAATTCCCTAAAAATATGACAGCAGAGCCGTTCCCAACCGAAAAAAGGATGAGGAAAACAACGGTGGCATATCGTGCTTCAAAGGAAATTGAGACCATCCTTAACCAAGAGGGTTCGCATTTTTATAAGCCATGGCAATTAAGGGATTATATACCATCGTCGATCACGTTAAAAACGACGTATGATGAACTTTTCATCCTTAGCAAGGAAATGGCAATGATCAGACCTAATTTTGAAGTAGGGAATGGTCACGTAAAGATCCCAGCCCTGTTCGCAAAAATTTTGGGAGTTAGTAAAAATAGAAAAGAATATTGGGACAGGCTCCAAGCCCTGACTAAATTAGAAAATTGTTTATTAATCCGTCATTTTCCGTTCACCATTCCACCTTCCAGCGATTTTCGTTTTCATTATCGGAATGCACTTGGAAATGATGGGCTATTAAGTCCCGAAAAAATAATAAAAGCCCATTATTGGTCCTATGGGCAACTACCGGAAGGGCTGCAAATAGGAATTGCAAATGCAATTAGAAATGTTTGTGAGAATCCCGGTCTTAAACCTTTAACACAAGAAACACAAGAAGAATTAAAGGTTTATCTATTTAGTCAAGCAATGAGAATACCAAAAAGCATCATTCAACTCCTTGAGAGATTTGACTATTCCCAAAATATGCCAAAGATCATTCTATACAATAATGAAATGCATGGAACATTGCAAAGGTCCGATGCAGCCGTATTATTGCTATTAAACTTTTTTGGGATTGATATTATCGCATATAATCCGCCAGGACATAACGATATTGAAAACTATCTCGATACTGATCTTTTTGATACACATTGGCTGGATGACGTTGTTTTTGAACTAGAATACAAAGAACCTTCCAGATTTAAAAAAGGAATATTCCAAGGTATATTAAAAAACTTTAAGGGGGATTAATTGATGAATCTATCACCTAACCCATCGACAGATCTAATTTCCTCTAATCCTGATGACCAACTTACGGAAACAAAGGTATCGGATATTAAGCTGGCACTTCGGAAAGAACCAGAGGTACAAAATCTTGTTCGCACCATTGATGATCGCGACCAAATTCAAATCTTGCAGTTTGGTAAAGAGCCGGCAGAACAGATATCCAGATTTTCTGATCAAATTTTACGAAACATGCGAACAACTAAAATAGAAGACTCAGGTGAACTGTTAAAGCAGCTTGGACGCATTATGGATAAATTTGATTCAAAGGACTTTGAGAAAACTTCCGGCGGGATCTTTGGAAAGCTTTTTAAAAAGGGCGAAAAAGTAATCGAGAAGCTTTTTGGAAAATACCAGACAATGGGAAGTGAGATTGATAAGGTCTATGTTGAAATATCTAAATATCAGCAAGAAATGGTTCAATCCACAAACATGCTTGAGCAAATGTATGAACAAAATTATCAATATTATTTAACATTGGAAAAATATATTGTTGCAGGACAAATGAAGGTAGAAGAATTAAAAAGTAATCAACTTCCACAGTTGGAATCCCGGGCTGCAGGAGGAGATCAGCTCGCATCGATGCAGCTGGATTCATTAAAAAATGCAATTGAGTTAATGGAACAGAGAATTTATGATTTAGAAATGGCTAAAATGGTATCCTTACAGACTGCACCACAAATTCGTTTGCTGCAGCGGGGAAATACAAAGCTAATTGGAAAGATTAATTCCGCTTTTGTGACGACCATTCCAATTTTTAAAAATGGATTGATTCAAGCAGTAGCAGCCAAAAGACAAAAGCTTGTTGCTGACTCAATGAGTGAGCTCGATCGTCGTACCAATGAAATGCTCCTCCGAAATGCGCAAAATATTTCTCAGCAAAGCGCGGATATTGCTCGGCTCGCAGGAAGCCCAAGTATCAAAATCGAGACCATTGAAGAGTCATGGAATATCATCATTAAAGGAATGCAAGAGACACGTACCATTGAGGAGGAAAATAAGCGTTTACGTGCAGAAGGGACTAAACGCTTAGAACAGCTTCAAGAAAACTTTAAAAAAATAAAACAACAATAATATAGTGGGGTGAACAAAAATGGCAATTAATTTGCAAAAAGGACAAAGAGTCGATTTAACGAAAAGCAATCCAGGACTTTCAAAAATCCTGGTTGGATTAGGCTGGGACCCGGTTAAAAGTGGCGGAGGCGGTTTTTTAGGATCCCTGTTTGGCAGCAGCGCACCTAATATCGACTGTGATGCTTCTGTCTTAATGCTAGGTGAAAATGACAGGCTCCAAAATAACCATGATGTCGTCTATTTTGGCAATCTTAAAAGCAGAGACGGCAGTGTGCAGCATTCCGGCGATAATTTAACTGGTGATGGCGATGGGGACGATGAACAGATTTTTGTTGACTTAAGCAAAGTACCTGCCAATATCCACAAGCTTGTCTTTGTTGTAAATATTTATGATTCAGTAAAAAGAAGACAGCATTTTGGGATGATTCAAAACGCATTTATTCGAATTGGAGATCCTGCAAATAATCAAACAATGCTGCATTATAATTTGAGTGACGATTATAGTGGAAAAACATGTCTTATTGCTGGTGAACTTTATCGTCACGGCAATGAGTGGAAATTTGCAGCGATCGGTAATGGTACAAATGCTGCAAGCCTTGGAGAGGTTGTACGTTCATATAGTTAAACATTAAAATATAATTGGTTATGAGGTGAAATTTGTGGGCATTAACTTATCAAAAGGACAAAAAATCGATTTAACAAAAACCAACCCCGGACTAACAAAGGTGATTGTCGGTCTTGGCTGGGATACCAACAAGTATTCAGGAGGACATGACTTTGACCTTGATGCCTCCGCCTTCTTAACAGATGAAAATGGGAAAGTAATTCAAGACAATGACTTTATTTTTTATAATAATTTAGTTCATCCTTCAGGTGGGGTTGAACATACCGGAGACAACCGGACTGGTGAAGGAGAAGGCGATGATGAACAAATTAAAATTAATTTTTCGAAGGTTCCATCCCACGTTCATCGGATTGCGATAACAGTGACCATCCATGATGCGGAGTCAAGAAGTCAAAACTTTGGACAAGTTTCGAACTCATTTGTAAGAGTTGTGGATGAAGACAACAATCGTGAAATACTCCGTTTTGATTTAGGAGAAGATTTTTCGGTGGAAACAGCTGTTGTTGTATGTGAGCTTTATCGGCATAATGGGGACTGGAAATTTAGTGCAGTTGGCAGCGGGTTTTCTGGCGGGCTGGCCGCCCTTTGTCGTAATTTCGGTTTAGAAGTTTAAAAATGATATAAGGCTGCTGGAATTGTTTCTGGCAGCTTTTTTAGTTAAAATAGAAAAATATGAAATAAAAATATAAAATGTGACTTTGTCCTTTAAACATATAGGGGGAACTAAATTGCAACAATATCTTAATTTATTAGAAGACATCTTAGAAAATGGGGTTAAAAAGAGTGATCGGACGGGAACAGGAACAATTTCTGTTTTTGCCCGTCAGCTTCGCTTCGACTTACAAGAAGGATTTCCGCTGCTTACTACAAAAAAACTCCATATAAAATCAATTCTTCACGAATTATTATGGTTTTTAAAGGGAGACACAAACATTAAATATCTAAAGGAAAAT
>JAUZQA010000005.1 GCA_030705665.1 Bacillota bacterium | reverse complement strand
TTAAATCTCAAAGAATCGCAGGAAAGGTATAGAACTTTAATTGAAAATGTATTTGCCGGTGTGTATTTGCTGCATAACAATACCCCTGTTTTTGTAAACCAATGGTTAGCCGATTTTATGGGTGTTTCCAAAAAAGAACTGCTCAGAGGGGCGAATTTTTTAAACTTTGTAGTAGAAGCAGATCGAGAACGTTTACGACTGAATTTCCAAAGTCTTATTAATGGAAAAAAACTATTTTTTATTGATGAAATTCAAGTACTAACTCATGATGGAACCATCAAATTTCTTGAATTGCAGGCTGCGAATACTATGATCAACGGTTTTTCGGCAATCGCTGGGCTGGCTTTAGATGTTACAGATAAGAAGCTCGCAAAAGCAAAGTTAGAACATTTAGCTTTTCATGATGGACTGACTGGCTTGCCAAATATGAATTATTTAAACCATTATCTTTCAAAAGAGTATATTACTGCAGCAAACAATGGTGAACCAGTTTGTATTATGTACTTTAATTTAGACCGTTTTAAATTTATCAATGATTCCTTTGGGCACCGAATTGGCGATCGATTGCTAATGTATGTTTCACAAAGATTGGCTCTAACCATCCAGTCTTCTGGAGATGTCGTTCGTGCCGGCGGAGATGATTTCATTATATATTTGGCAAATACCAATAAAAAACAAGCCATGCTGCTTGCAGAAAGGCTTTTGGCTGCCTTTGCCAAGCCCTTTCATTTTGATGGGCAGGAAATAAGAATTGCCGCCAGTATTGGAATCTCCATTGCCGATAAGAATGAAATCTTGGATGGTGAGCTGCGAAAAGCAAGTGCGGCTCTGCATTTTGCGAAAGAATGTGGAAGAAACCAATATCGTTTTTATGCTGCTGAGTTTTATCAAACAGCCAATCGAAAAATGGAGCTTGAACAAAAGCTGCGAAAGGCGCTTGAACAAGAAACACTTGAAATCTATTACCAGCCTAAACTTGATTTAAAGACAGGGAAGATCACTGGTATGGAGGCCCTGGTAAGGTGGAATGATCTTGATGTTGGAACTGTTTCTCCAACAGAGTTTATCCCTATTGCTGAGGAAACAGGTATGATCGTACCATTAGGAAAATGGGTGCTTGAGACAGCGTGTAAACAAAATATGGAGTGGCAAAAGATGGGGTATGACTCGCTCCATGTATGTGTGAATATATCGAGCAGGCAGTTTCTGCAGGATGACTTTGTTTTCATGATTGAACAAAAGATACGAGAGAGCGGGCTGGCTCCAGAATATTTAAATCTTGAAATTACTGAAGGAATTGCCCTTAATAATATGGATGATGCCATTTCAAAATTAGAAGAGTTAAAAAAATTGGGAATTAGTATTTCATTAGATGATTTTGGAACAGGCTATTCATCGTTAAGTTATATAAAATCTCTGCCGATCGATTATCTGAAAATTGATCGTGCGTTTATCAATGGGATCACAAAAAACAGCCAGGATGCAGCAATTATTGATTCGATCATATCCCTGGCCCGTTCCTTTCATTTTAGGGTTGTTGCCGAAGGGGTTGAGGATGAAGAACAGATGAGGATGTTGACGGCAAAAAATTGCGATGAAATTCAAGGATTTTATTTTGCCAAACCCATGCCGGCTGCCCCTTTTAAACAATTTTTAGATAAAATGATGGAGAGAAGCCTTTACAAATTGTAATGGCTTCTTTCTGTTTTTCCACTAAGCAGCTTAGTTCTGTTGTTGGGATCAAATCAAAAAAAGACCGGCCAAGAGGCCGGTCAAAAAGGATCTATTATAAAAGGGGGTTAGTTGTTGTTAGGCTTGCAGCTTAACTACATGTTTTATTCTAATGTGTAGGTATGAACAAACTATGAATAAACCATTAAGTTTCTCCTAATAATGGTTTCCTCGTTGGACTATTTTTTTTAAATCAGGAATAAAAAAGCTGCAGACATATTTAAGATAGGAAGATCACCGATCACTAAATAAAAATAGAGTGAAATCTGTTAAATATCACTCAATTTTTTTGAAGTTCTGTTACTATAGATGTATAACAGGCAAGGGGCGACAATCATTTTATGATTACTAGACAGGAAAAAAAATTAGATTTATATCAAGTTTTACCTGCAGGTCTAAAAAAAGAGCATGTTGTCTTTGTTTGCATTGGGTCTGATCTTTCAATAGGCGACAGCCTTGGTCCGATTGTCGGAACGGAGTTGGAGGATCTCGGCTTTACCGTGATTGGAACACTAAAATACCCGTTACATGGGTTGAATTTGAGAGATAGATTAAAAATAGAGTTAGCGTTAAGCGGAGATAAAATAGTGATTGCGATTGACGCTTGTATCGGAGCAAAGAGCTCTGTTGGAGGTTTTGAGGTAAGGAAGGGTCCCATTCATCCAGGGAAGGGACTGGGAAAAAAATTAACGAAAATCGGAGATTACTCTATTGCTGGGATTGTTAGTTCACAAAACCCATTTGACTTTTTTCATGATCAAGTGATCCATCTATCCTTTGTGATGGAGATGGCGAAAGTAATCGTTGCGGAAATTCGTGAATTTTTCGCGAATGAAAAACAAAGATAAAAAAACACCGGCCATACGAATGGCCGGCAAAGGTTTATTAATGGGGGTCAAGTTAATAGGCTTGCAACCTAGAATTATCATACATAACAGTTATGAACAAATTATGAATAAAAGTGGAAGTTTTTAAAAACGATTATATCAATGCTGTATTTAGGAGTTTACCGCTTATATTTTCTTTATTAAATATTTTAGCGTACCTATTGTTTTAAAGTATAATGATGGTAGATATGTTATGTGAATGAATTAAGGAGTTGTGGATCTTGTGAATTATTCACTCCAAGACATGAGTAATACCTTTAATGCAGACCATATGGTTACCATATTTAATTATTTAGAGGATATGGTTTTTTTAATAGAAGTAGAAGAGAATGATCAATTTCGATGTCTCGAAGTAAATCCCGCCTATCTTAAAGCAACGGGTTTACCATTAAGTGATTTGAAAAATAAACTGATTGAAGAAGTTTTTAGCCCTCAAGAAGCTATTTCCGTTATTGGGAATTACAAGAGAGCTATTTCGAAAAAACAGTCAATGACATATGAAGAGAATATGATATTAAATAACGAAGAAAAAACCTTTGAAACAACCATTATTCCTATTTTTTTAGATGGTCGTCAATCATGTCGATATATACTAGGTGTTTCCCGGGAAATTAGTGAACGAAAAAAGTACGAATTAGCTCTTCTTGAGGCAAAAAATGAATTGAAGACAATTATTCAACAACAGCAGGCACTTATTTTAAGGATTGATAAAGTGGATGGAGAGTTTATTTATACTTTATGTGATGGACAATTAATTAGTCAGTTGGGATATACACCTGATGAATTAATTGGAAAACGGCCACAGGATCTTTTTCTAAAGGAAACCGCTGATATGATCAACCATCATTTTCAGCTTTCCTGGGATTCACAGGAAAAAGAGGTATTTGACTTTTTTGACCCAACGAACGTGTATGAGATTTTCTGGTTAACGATTGTCAGTCCGCTGATAGAAAATGGACAGACGACTTCCTTACTCGTTTATGCGGTTGATATTCTTGAACGAAAAAAAGCGGAAGAATCCATGATGAAAACCGAAAAACTTGCTTTGATTGGAGAGTTAGCGGCAGGAATTGGGCATGAACTTCGTAATCCTCTTACAGCAATTCGAGGCTTTATCCAATTGATGCGTGAAAATAAAGAGGCGATTAAAGATGAATTTTTAGATATCATTGATGCAGAACTGGAAAGTTTAAACCATATTGCCGGTGAACTGATGATTTTGGCAAAGCCGCAAGTACATAATTTTGTTCGTCTAAATATCGTTCAGTTATTAGATGAAGTTGTGTTTTTAATGGAGCCGGAGGCTTTCAGACAAGGAGTAAAAATAGCAAAACATTATGAATCGCCATTCATGCCTATTTTTGGCGAAAAGTATCAATTAAAACAAGTGTTTATTAATCTGATTAAAAACGCGATGGATGCACTAAATCGTGGGCCGAACGGCGAGATTTCGATTAAATGTAAACAATCTGGAAACGAAACAATTGTATCCGTCTCTGATAACGGCTGTGGCATTCCAAAAGAAGTTCTTGATAAAATTGGCGAACCTTTTTACACTACAAAGGAAAAAGGAAATGGTTTAGGTTTGCTTGTATCGTATCGAATTATTAAGAATCATACAGGAACCATTGAATGTCATAGTGAAGTGGGAAAAGGGACATCCTTTATCATCCATTTTCCAATTTGCTCGGAGGACATATAGATAGCCTTTTTGCTTATAATGGAAACTAATTGAAAAATTGAGGTAGGATAAAAACAAATGATAAATAATTTATGGCAAAGCAGTGGTTTTAGAAGAATTGTTATTTTTACAGGGATGATTATTGTTTTATATCTGTTAAGGGATATGCTTAACCTAATTTTGCTGACGTTTATCTTTACTTTTCTGATGAACCAATTGGTGAAATTTGTATCACGATGGCTTCCTATTAATCGTAAGCTGCTCGTCGTCATTTTATATGCCGTTATTGTCGGGTTACTATCGTGGGCAATTATTAATTATTTGCCAATGGTAATTACAGAGATTAAAGAATTAATTAAGCAGCTTTCAGCCTTTTACACGGCTAAACATGAAAATATCTTTTTAACCTATATCTTTAATCGAATTGCTAAAATCCAAGTTCAGAACTATTTTGAGCAAGGGTTTACTTATCTTGTTCGTTACTTTACAGACATTAGCCGGGTTGGCCTGCAATTATTCCTTGCCATTTTACTTAGCTTATTTTGTTTATTAGAGAAACCGAGCTTGATCAAGTTTACGAAAAAGTTTAAAGCAAGTAAGATCGCACCGATTTACAATGAAATTGAATTTTTTGCTGAAAAGTTCGCAGGAACATTCGGTAAGGTAATTGAGGCACAGTTGATTATCGCGATTGTCAACACTTCCCTGACCACGATTTCACTGTGGGTCTTAGGCTTCCCGCAGCTCGGCGGGTTATCGATAATGATCTTCCTGCTGGGGCTAATCCCTGTGGCTGGAGTCATTTTATCATTAATTCCTTTAACGATCATTGCTTACAGTATTGGCGGTTTTATAAAGGTTCTCTATATTGGGATTGCTATCTTGATTATTCATGCGATTGAAGCATATATCCTAAATCCAAATTTAATGTCATCGAAAACGAATCTTCCTGTTTTTTATACGTTTATTATTTTGATTTTTTCGGAACATTTTTTCGGGGTTTGGGGCCTAATTGTAGGTATCCCGATTGTCGTCTTTTTATTGGATGTATTAGAAGTAACAGATCATAAAAAAATAACATAAAACTTGGAGGATACGTCATGAGCGAGTGCAAACTAAATCATTCAACTGAGGATGTAAAAAATAAATTTGAATCGCAGGCTGAATTTTTGCCTCTGGATTTGAAGGAAAAGTTTACTTTATTTTTTCAAAAGGAACATACGCAAGATTTATTAAACGAAGTATTCCATTTGTTAAAGAAATATGACCTGGCTTCGGATGAAGTAAAAGAGGATAGAAATAACCGTTTGTCACTTATACTGCAAAATGCATAAAACAAAGGCAGCCGGCATGGCTGCTTTTTCTTTTACATAGGTCGGCACGCCCGCGGAAAGCAAGTGCCCTCCGTTCCAATCAACAGGACAAATTTAACACAGTCTTTACATAAAATTTACTATTTTTGGAAGGATATTATTTAGAGAAAACAATCGAGAAAATAGAATGATTGATGGTATGATGGAATTTGATGTATCATTAAATCTTATTCTTCTAAAGAACATAGTAGGGTGAAGTGTAGATGTTATACAAACGTAGTATCGGCTATCTGTTACTTTCATGTTTTTTCATCATCCTAGCTGGATGTCAATCCCAGGACGATCTAAAATCGAAGCAGGTTGCTTCTGCTGTACAGACAACTGTACCCATAACTGTTCAAGATAAAATTACAAATTATTTGCTGGACAAGCAGCTTAATGGAAATGTTGCGATCGTCAAGGATGGGAAAACAATTTATAATTCAGGCGTTGGTTACAGCAATTTTAAAACAAAAACTCTTAATCAAAATACGACAACACATCCGATTGGCTCCATCACGAAGTCAATTGTTGCAACATGCATTTTGCAGCTGCAGGAAAAAGGAATGTTAAACATTCAAGATCCTGTTGCTAAATATTTACCAAACTTTCCAAATGGCAACAAAATCAAGTTAATTCATTTATTAAACCATACGTCAGGGATACAATCCCCCATTGGGCGTTCAAAAGATAAGACACTTAAAGCATTAATCCAAGGAATTGAAAATCGGCCAGTCAAATTTCCAGCGGGTTCGGAGTGGAATTATAAGGATGAAAACTATGTTATCCTTGGCTATATTGTAGAAAAAGTGTCAGGTAAACCCCTTCATAAATATATTCAAAAGAATATTTTTTCAAAAGCAGGGATGAAAGATTCGGGGTTTATATCTAAAGAGAACACTGGTCCAGCAACATCAGTCGGATATATACAAAATAAGAACCAGAAATTATCCATAGCAAAGATCAAAAATCCCGTCCTATTTGGTTATGCCGATGTATACTCAACTGCCTATGATCTTTGTATGTATGATCAGAGCTTAATGAGCGGCAAGCTGGTTTCGCAAAAAAGCCTTAAAGAAATTTTGACACCAGGTTCAGTATCAAATTATGGATTGGGTTTATACAATTTTGGCTATGCGGTACAAAGCCGGGGGGTTATTGGCGGCTGGGAATCATTTCATGTTTCTTATAAAGACAATACCTCGATGGTAATTCTATTGAATGTTCGTGATCAAAACTTCGATATTCACCAGGTGAGTAAAGATTTGTTTAACATCTTAGAAGCAGAAACACCCAATCCCCGCTTTCATAAAGTGGGGATTGGCAATGCTTATTCCCATGGTCTGCTTGTTGTAAGATGACTAGCTAGTTCTTTGCTGTTTTTTCGATGGATTTTCCGAAATTCAGCTCTTTCTTTGCCGGTTTCATGCAGTTTCTTTTCCTCCTCTGTTTCTGGAATGATTGCCGGTACTTTTACCGGTTTGCCATTATCATCTAAGGCCACAAAGGTTAAAAAAGCAGTGGCGGCAATCTTCCGTTCAGCAGTTCTTAAGTTTTCGGCAATGATTTTGACG
Source organism: Bacillota bacterium (assembly GCA_030705665.1). Next base: position 19,242 of record JAUZQA010000005.1, on the reverse strand, counting down.
AATATCTCCATTGAAGAGCTTCCCGTCCAAGTCACATACGATTCAAAGCAGACTGAATCTTTTTGTGTGATTGGATGTAGAAAATCAACCGAATCGGTTGAGGCCGTTACTACTTCTGCCCTTGAATGCCTTTGAGCGGAAATCGAGGCAATAATGTCTATATCGCTCATTAATTTTCCGCCAAACATTGTTTTATGGTTATTTAGGTCATTAGGAAAGATTCTACTAGTCCTAACTACTCTTGATTCTTTACATGTTTTTGCTTCCAACTGTAATCCCTCCATAATTAAAGAATAGCTAAGTTGATAAAAAACAGCAATATTTTTCCTATTTTGAGCTAAAAGTTGGAAAGCTAAACAGTTTTTTTACGTTTTACCGTCATTATTTTCGCTATCATCAGGTAAACAATTGCCTTTACATTTATTAGACTGAATGCAGGCTAATGAGGAATGATCGCCAAAGTTAAAACACCCGCCGATGAAGGAAGAATTGGCGGTATGACTGTTTTGGTATGTGGCTTCAAAATTTATATTTGCATTATTAAAGAGCGAATTTACGATAAACTTCCCGACATTAATGGAACATTCCATAAAAACACCTTCCTTCGTATATTCTATTGAATTATTTTGATATGAGTATAGCCGTTTACCTAAACTACTGAATAAAGTTGATTAAAATCGAGTAGAATAGCGGTAGAATTAAGCATATGATCGGAGTTTGTGGTAAATTACATATTGTAATGGAAATGACGGGAGGTTTGCAAAATGAGTCTGCAAAAAAAGATTATGGATGACTTACATATTAACCCTGAGATTAACCCGAAAGATGAAATCCGTAAACGAATTGATTTTTTAAAAAATTATCTAGTAAAAACAAATGCAAAGGGTTTTGTATTAGGAATTAGCGGTGGACAAGATTCTACCCTCGCAGGGCGGCTTACACAGATGGCGATTGAAGAACTGCGTGGAGAAGGCCGTGATGCGTTATTTATTGCTGTCAGGCTTCCATATGGTGTTCAGCAGGATGAAGAGGATGCACAAAGATCGTTAGCGTTTATTAAAGCTGACCGCGAATATACTTACAACGTAAAAGAACCGGTAGATGCAGTGCAAACGGAGTACAATCGGATTACCCAAGGATCACCCTTGAGAGATTACCATAAAGGAAATGTGAAGGCGAGAATGAGGATGATTGCGCAATATGCCATCGGAGGAATGGAAGGCCTCCTTGTCGTTGGTACGGATCATGCTGCCGAAGCGGTGACAGGCTTTTATACGAAATATGGGGATGGCGGAGCGGATATTTTGCCATTGTCAGGTTTAACAAAACGTCAAGGGAAAGCTTTGCTTAAAGAGCTTGGGGCCGATGAGCAGCTTTATTTGAAGGTTCCAACTGCTGACTTGCTTGATCAAAAGCCAGGCCAGGCAGATGAAACGGAGCTTGGGATCACCTATGATGTTCTTGATGACTATCTTGAGGGCAAAGTGGTTTCAGCCGAAGCTGCTGCCAAAATTGAGCAGCGCTACCTTGTAACCGAGCATAAACGCCAAATGCCAGCGACTATGTTTGACAACTGGTGGAAATAAATAAATTGCACAAACGAGGGGGAAACTCCCTCGTTTTTTTGTTAAAGAATTTTTTAGCTAATAAGAAAGTATCAGTGCAACTACACCTCTGTCTTCGCCCTTTGGGGCTCGCCAATCGGCGAGTTTTCTTTAAATAATGATTTCAAAGATCGTTCCTGTATCAGGCTTGCTGGAAACAGATATGGTCCCGCCATGTGCTTCAACCAGCTGCTTTACAATTGAGAGTCCGAGACCCGAACCGCCTAGTGCACGGGACCGTGATTTATCAACGCGATAAAACCTTTCAAAGATTCTTGGCAAATCTTTTTCAGGAATCCCTTTTCCTTGATCCTGAATTTTAATGAGTGTCCTGCCATCTGCCTCAGCAGCTTCAATCAGAATGGACGTATTGGGCTCAGAATATTTGCGGGCATTATCGATCAGATTGATGATCACTTGTTCAAACCTAACCGGGTCAATATTTAAGCAGAGGCTTGAAGGGCAGTTAATTTGGACATTCATGTTGCTTTCTTTGAGGGCGGGTAACACCTTTTCTGTTATCGATTTTAAATATGGCAAGAGATAAACTTCTTCTTTTTCAATCGAAAAATTATTTTCATCCATCTTCGCAAGGGTAAATAATTCAACCACGAGATTCGACAGTTTGACAGCTTCTTCATTAATAATTTCTAAATAATGATCACGATCCTTGTGCTCCGTTTCTGATCTTCGGGCTATTTCCGAATATCCTTTTATGTAGGTAAGTGGTGTTCGAAGCTCATGGGAAATGCTTGCAAGAAATTCATTGCGCTCATTTTTTAAGATTTCTAAATCTCGGGCTAATATTTGAATGGATTCACCTAGTTCGCCAATTTCATCCTTAGGCAATTTCGGCAACGAAACGGTAAAGTCCCCTTTACTGATCCGTTTTGTCGCTTTACTCATTTCGATTACCGGGTGAGTAACAATTCTCGTAAGAATAATAATAATAAAAACCATAAAAACAAGGGAAAGCATACCGGCTAAAATAAAGTGATGATTCATCCCGGAAATTAAGTCCTTTATTTTTTGTGTTGATTGAAACATATAAACATAACCATATATGTTTCCATCTACCAGTATGGGACTGACAGATGCGATATAGCTTTTGTGCTGCCAATCATCTTCTAAAATCAAGCCGGTGGAGGAAACTTTTCTAGGGGTAGAACCAATGATTTTCCTCATTTCCGGCTTCACTTCATTGGAAGACATAATGATCCCTTCTTTGGCATTTGTCAAAATGACCTGGGTATCTGTCCGCGATTCCATCAGAGCAATATGCTTTATCGTTGCCTCGTTAAAGGAGGCCTCCAATATTTCACGATGATTGTTTCCACGTGTCTGCAATGCTGAAAGCTCGTCATGGACTCGAGAATGAATAATATTATTGTGTAAAAAATACATGGAAATCGTTTCTAGCAGAAGAACTGCTACAAAAAATAGCAGGCCAATTTTAATAGAAATGTGTTTCATCACAGACTCGTCCCCCTTTTGCCATTAGAATACTATATAACTAAGGTTAATCCTATTGTTTTTCAAAAAAAAATGAGTGCCTATTATTTATGGCACTCGTAAAATATATTATTATGGAGGTTAATTAAAGGGTTGAGCAAGATGATCAAACCTTATATTAAAAAAGTGAATGAGTAGATAAAACTTGTTTATCTCCTCTTGTTCTACATTGTTATCTTACTGAAAAAAATTGAAGATGTTATGAAGAACTTATGGGGATTTTGTGAAGACAAAAACAGATAGATGGTAGCGTGGTATATTGGAAAGGTGAGGAGTGGTCCGAATGCAGAAAATATTAATCGTAGACGACGAAAAGCGGATAACAGAAGTCCTGGAGGCCTACCTTATAAGGGAAGGATATGAAATTCATACCGCAGATAATGGAATTGATGCCTTAAAAAAAGTAAAATCTGTTAGCCCTGATTTGATGATTCTTGACTTGATGCTCCCAGATATCTCAGGGGAAGAGGTATGCCGATTAGTCAGGAAGGATTCCGATATTCCGATTATGATGCTGACTGCTAAATCCTCTGAGGACGATCGAATTAATGGGATTGTGATGGGGGCGGATGATTATGTAACGAAGCCATTTAGCCCTCGTGAAGTGGTTGTCCGTGTACAAGCTATCTTGCGTCGGGTGAAGAAAACTGAAAAAGTTGAACGCCTTGAATTTAATGATAAACATTTAGTGATTGATTTAGATAAGAAAGAAGTAACCGCATATGGACAGTATGTTAATTTAACTCCAATTGAGTATAAGCTGTTAACCAATATGGCGATGAATCCTGGAAGGGTATACAGCCGCTTGGATTTACTGGAAAAGATTCAGGATGAAGGCATGTATTACGAAGGCTATGAACGAAGCGTTGATACACATATTAAAAACCTGCGAAAGAAAATTGAACAAGACCCAAGACAGCCTGCCTTTATCGTGACGGTTTTTGGGATGGGTTATAAATTTGGAGGGGTTTTGAATGCTGCAAACACTCCGGTCTAGAATTCTCTTTTACTTTTTAATCGTCTCGCTCATTGGTATTTTATCGTTAAGTGTTTTTATCCAGTACGGCTTTGAATCAAGCTTTAGGAGTTACCTGGATCATAATCGCGAGAAAAAGATTGAGCGGGTTATTGGGGAAATTCAAAAAGAATATAAGCAGAATGGCAATTTTTCAAGCGCTCAGGTGAATGAATATATCCATGAGTTTGCCATGACGGACCAGCTATATTTTCAGGTTTTTGACCAGATGGAACATCTGCAAATAGATTCATCGAGAATCAGGGGAATGATGAACAGCCTTGGGCTGACGGAGCCTATTACGAATGGGGAAGAATGGCAAACGAAGCCATATGTGCTTATGGTGAATAACAAAGTAATTGGAAAATTGATCGCCATTTATCCTGAAGGGCTGATTGCCGATCAATATACGTTTTTGCAAACGATTCAATTATATATTTATGCTTCCGTTTGTTTAACCATAGTGCTGGCGATTATTTTCAGTATGATTTTTTCAAAAAAATTAACATCGGGGCTGAAAAAACTTTCGTTTGCGACTAAAGAGTTAAGGCAGCATAATCTTGATATCCGCATTCCATTAACCGGTTTGCCATCAGAAGTGAAGGAACTTGCTATTTCATTTAATAAACTGGCAGAATCTCTAGCAAAAGAAGAAATGCTGAGGAAGCAATTCACGGGAGACTTGGCCCATGAACTACGGACTCCGCTCGCCACACTACGAAGCCAAATTGAAGCTTTTCAGGATGGTATTTGGGAACCGACACCACAAAGGCTTACCCAATGTCATGAAGAACTGATGCGGCTGGTTCGTTTCGTGAATGAAATGGAGAAACTGTTAGCGGCTGAAAATCCGCAAATGAAGCTTGAGAAAGTGGATTTAGAAGCAGGTGGTGTGTTGACAGCCCTATGGGAAATGTTTCTGCCTTTATGTAAGCAAAAGGGTGTTGAATTAATATTAAGGGAACCGCTGCAAGAAGAATGGTTCAAAGCGGATAAGGACCGCTTGGTGCAAGTTTTAACTAACGTTCTTAATAATGCGATGAAGTATACCCCTGAAGGAAAAAGTGTAACTTTATCGGTTTTGTCTGAGGAGGACGATTATGTGGGATTCATGATTGAAGATGAAGGTCCTGGGATCAGTGAGGACGATATCCCCCATATATTTGAACGTTTTTACCGTGGCGACAAGTCACGTGACCGCAAAACAGGCGGAGTAGGCATAGGTCTCTCGATCGTGAAAGCCCTGATGGATGCCCATAATGGGGTAATTAAGGTAAAAAGTAAGCTAAACAAAGGGACAAGCATGATTCTTTGGTTTCCGAAAGAGGAAGTTTAATAGATTTGTAGAAAAAGCGCCCTTGGGCGCTTTTTCCTTTTTAAGGGATGAGGTAATTCAGCCCGTGCTCGAGGAAAACAGCTGAGCAGGGGCAGAAAAAGGTTTGAATTCTTCCCGTACTTCAGGAAAAAAAGTGAGGAAGGGAAGAAAAAGTTGTTAATTCTTCCTGTGCCCAAAGAAAAAAAGTGAAGACGGGAAGAAAAGCTTACCCGTTTACAAAAAAAGCGCAGAAACCAAAAGTCTCCACGCTCACTTTCAGGCAAATTTCCCTGCACCACTTAGTGGATAGAACTTCTTCCATTCATTAAGGAACGACGCAGTATCAGCGTTAGGATGATCAAGCACCTCTTGGGTAGGTCCCAGCTGCTTTAATTCTCCGCCGACAATAATGGCCAACCGCTTTGTTAAATAGTTTACCTCCATCAGGTCATGACTGACAAAAACAGCAGTGGTCCCCGTTCTGCCAATAATTTCTTTAAAATCTTCCATTAACTTGATTTTTGTTGGAAAATCTAAAGCGGAAAATGGCTCGTCCAAAAATAAAATTTCCGGCTCGATAATCATCGCACGCGCTAAGTTTACCCTTTGGGCTTCTCCTCCAGATAAATGGTGGGCATTCTTTTTCGCCAGATGATCGATTTGAAATTGCTCCATCCAACTTTCGACTTTTTCTTTAATAATCTTTTTTGGTACGTTGCGGAGCTTTAAACCGATCGCAATGTTTTGAAAGACGGTGGTATCGAGCAGCAAGGATTGCTGCAAGGCAATCGAGAATTTGCGCCGCAATTCCAGCGGAGCCTTCCCAGCTGGAACCGTTTCACCCTTATAAATGATTCTTCCTTCACTTTGTTTTTCAAGTAATGAACTAATTTTTAGCAATGTACTTTTTCCGGCACCATTTGGGCCCATAATTCCTAAAAACTCTCCAGATTCAATTGAAAAGTGAGGAACCGATAAAATCAGCTTGTTTCCAATTTGGTATTTAATCTCTTCAAGCGTAAGAAGTGCGTTCATGTCAGTCTCTTCCTTTGCTGTAAAAAGGTAAGGGTAGCTGTGATGATTAAAGCAACTGCCATGATGATAAAGGATAGAGCAAGAGCGATATCGAAATTTCCTTTTGATACTTCCATAACAATGGAGGTTGTTAATATCCTCGTGTCACCTTGAATATTGCCACCAACCATCATCGCTGCTCCCACCTCGGCAATCACACGCCCAAATGCAGCCATAATCGCAGCCATAATCGCGATTTTTGTTTCTTTTAATAAAAGCAGAATGGTCTGCCATTTTGTTGCACCCAGCGCCTTTATTTGCATGAGCATTTTTCCGCTAATCTGTTGGAAAGCAGAGCATGTTAAACCCGTTACTATGGGGAGTGACACTAAAACCTGTGCCATGATAATGGCTGTGGGGGTGTAGAGCAAGGAGAACTGGCCAAATGGTCCAGAACGCCATAAAAGCATGGTGATCCACAGACCGGCAACTACCGGCGGCAACCCCATTCCAATATTAATAAGAACTAACAAGAGCTTTCTTCCTTTGAATCTGGATAGTCCTAAAAGCATTCCAACTGGTAAACCGATTATGGCACTTACGAGCATAGATGTAAAAGAAACTCGCAAGGTGAGCAATGTAATCGCAAAGATTTCAGGATCACCAGATCCAATCATTTCGATCGCTTTTTTAAAACCATCAATCACTAACTCCATATTGTCACCAGGCTTTCCTTGGCTAGCTATAAAGAATGGCTCCAGCAATGATGAAGGAGCCATTCTACTAAAATATTATCTTATTGACTTGTTCATGAAAAGTCTATTCTGTGTATTTGAAGAACAATGGCTGGCCATATTCTTTCTTACCAAAATTAGTGATTACTTTCATTGTTTTATCACTTACCATGAAGTCAACAAACTTCTTAGCATCCTTGCTGTTCACTCCTTGGTGCTTAGCAGGGTTAACTTCCATTACATGGTAAATATTCATTAAATCATTTCCGCCTTCAACGACGATTTTTAGGTTTGGCAAGTTTTTCTTTTGAGCAAGCCATGTTGCACGGTCAGTTAATGTATAGCCGTTTTTCTGAGAAGCAATCAAGAGAGTTTGGCCCATTCCTTGTCCTGTTGACACGTAATTAGCACCAGATGGTTTAATATTGAGGGCTGTCCAAATACCAAGTTCTTTTGTATTTGTACCAGATTGGTCCCCCCTTGAAATAAATGTAGCTTTTGTATCGTATAACGTTTTGAAAGCAGCCTTAATATCAGATCCGCTGATATTTGCTGGATTGCTTGCAGGACCAACAAGAATGAAGTCATTATACATAACACGTTTATAATTAATGCCATCGCCAGCATCTACAACTGCTTTTTCAGCAGCAGGAGCGTGAACTAAAAGGGCATCTGCTTCACCTTTTTGTCCCATTGCCAAAGCTTGGCCTGTTCCTACAGCGATGACTTTAACTTTAACGTTATTTTGTTTTTCAAACATTGGGATAATCACATCAAGTAAACCGCTGTCCTGTGTACTTGTTGTTGTAGCAAGGATCATGGATGTTGGTTTAGCTTTTGGTGCTGCCGCTTTTTTCTCTTTTGCAGCTGAATTTTGGTTTGTTTGGCCGCAGGCAGATAAGATAATGAGCATTAAGATAAATAAGCCTGCTAAAAAGCGATTCTTTTTCATTTAGTCTCCCCCGTTTTACTGTTTGTTGTTGGATATATGATAGTACCTAAATCCCGAATATCATAGCCGTCCAAATCAGATAAACTATTTTTGAAATCGGCTGATTGCAAGTAATGGATGATCCTGTTTAAATCCTCTTTATTTTCATTTGAAAAGCGAAAAACAAGATCAAAATGTTCACGTGCAACTGGAATAAAATCAAGTCCCAAATGGCTTGCAGCTGACTTGATCCCAAAGGTGACGTCAGCCATTTTTCTGCTGATATAGGAAGCTGTAGCCAGATGGTTCCATTCCTCTATGTCGTAGCCATTAATAGTGCTTGGCTCAATGTCAAACTCGGATAATTTAGAATCTAATAAAAATCGGGTCCCTGAACCTTTTTGTCGATTCACAAAGCGGATATCTTTTTTTGATAAATCATGAAAATCATGAATTTCCTTTGGATTTCCTTTTGCTACGATAAAGCCTTGTTCTCTTGAAACGAAACGCAAGACGGAAATGTTCTCATAGATAAATAATCGATTAATAAAAGGCAAGTTATATTCCTTTGATTCAGGATCGAGCATATGTATCGCTGCTATATCGGATTGTCCACGGTACAGCATCATTAACCCTTCAAGACTGCCAATAAAGGTTGGCTGTATCTGTAAATTTAATGCTGCCGATGCATGCTTGACCAAATGCTCCACAAGAAAGTCGTGGCTTCCCGCGAGTCGGATTGGAGAAAAAGATCGTTCAATTGCAGAAGGCTCCTCGTTCATAACTTTCTTAGCTGGTGCTTTCGAACTTTCTTTAAATCTTACAAGTTCCTCTTCTTCAATTCGCATCTTATTGCCAACCTTAAATGCTTGGAGCTCCCCTCGTTTAATCAGTTCATAAACAGTATGTTTGGAGATTTGAAATATTTGGGCAACTTCATCAGGAGTGTAGGTCTTTGTTCCCAAAGTAAAACCTCCTTTTTGGCTAAATTTATGTTTATTTTTGTTGAGTATTGTAATGTTTTGTTTAATTTTTTCACGAAAGTTAAAGTCTGTAAAGAGTATTTATGGCAAAAGTGTAAGCTGTTACAAAGGTTTCACATATTGTTCAAGATTTTAATTTTTGATATACAAAGTGCAAATAATTTTTGTAGTATTATTGTACTGCAAATAAAAATGCGGCTTATATTTGAGCCGCATTTCTTTCTATCCTTTAAAATAATTAATTACAAATTCTTTAAACTGTTTTACGGATGGTGACAGGTATCTTCCCTCAACCCATGCGATCCCGATGGAACGTTCACATTTTGGCCAGCGGACACGAATTCTAGCTATTTTACTTGGATCCAAATCCTTGATATCAGGGATAAGTGAAACACCAAAGCCTGAAGCAACAAGACCTGCAATGGTATGAAGTTCTTCTCCTTCAAATACAATTTTAGGATTAATCTCGGCTTCTTGAAAAAGTTGGTCAGTAATCTGCCGAAGTGCATTTCCTTTTTTCACAGAAATAAACGGCTCATCTGCAATTTCATCTAATACGATGCTATCGCGATTTTCTAAGGGGTGTCCGACAGGGACGATCACAAAAAGCTCCTCACTCCATAATTTTACCCATTGAATCTGTAATTTTGTGTCAGGCGGTGTGATCAAACAAAGGTCAAATTCCCCAAGTTCCATCTGTTTAATCAGTGAGGAAGAATTATTTTGATTGAGCTGGAAGGTCACCTTTGGAAAGGTGGATCGGAAAGTTCCAATTAAATTCGGAATCGTTTCCGGACCAAGCGTGTGAAGAAATCCAAGTGAAACCACACCATACCCCGGATCAAGCAATGCTTTAAGCTCCTGCTTTCCTTCTTGGAATTCCTTTAAGATTCGATTAACCCGTTTTAAAAAGAGCTGTCCATAGTGATTTAATAGGATAGAACGTCCTTGGCGTTCAAATAACGGTACTCCTAATTCATCCTCCAGTTTTGCAATCGACCGGCTTAAGGCAGGCTGTGAGATCGACAGGATTTCTGCTGCATGTGTCATATGCTGAACACGTGCAACGGTTTGGAAATATTCTAATTGCTGCCACTCCAAATGCTAAAACCCCCTATATTTTATTCATAACTGCCATGCATTAAAATCATGATAATTATAAATTGGACACATTTGTTTGTCAGCCTTTATCATAATCCATAGAGATTGCATTTGGAAATATCTTTGGGGAAATTATTGAGTCCTTGCTGCTTTAGTCGAAGCTGAAAGTGGTTCAATTCATACTGTATTAAATTCATCATCGGAGTGATCATATCGTGAGTTATATTAAAAAAGGCACATCTGCCTTTCACAAAACCAATATTGCTTTAGTAGCAGCAGGTTTTAGTACGTTTGCCAACCTATATTGCGTACAGCCGCTGCTACCGGAGTTTTCAAAAGAATTCCATATTTCTCCCGCAACGTCCAGTCTGGCGTTATCATTAACGACAGTCACCTTGGCGATCAGCATGCTCTTAATAGGATCTTTATCAGAATCCTGGGGACGTAAACCAGTTATGGCTTTTTCAATGGCAGCCGTTTCCGTACTGGCTATGTTGACCGCCTTTATGCCAAATTTTCATTTCCTACTAGTTGCGAGGATTCTCCAAGGGGTAGTTTTTGCTGGATTACCGGCTATTGCTATGGCCTATCTCGGTGAAGAGATTGACCCGGCAAGCCTTGGGGTAGCAATGGGATTGTATATTAGCGGTAATACGTTTGGCGGTTTGGGAGGCCGTGTCATTGTTGGGATGGTTACCGACTATTTCAATTGGCGTGTCGCGATCGCCAGTATTGGCGGATTGAGTGTTATCGCAAGCCTTGTCTTTTGGTTTACTCTTCCGGCTTCTCGAAATTTCCAACCGCGAAAACTGGAATTAAGTAAGCTGATGAAATCGATGGTCAGCCACCTAAAAGACCCTGGGCTGCTTTGCCTATATGGTATTGGCTTTTTACTAATGGGAAGTTTTGTTACATTATACAATTACATTGGTTTCCAATTGACCGCGCCGCCATATTCTCTTAGTCAGACATTGGTGGGCTGGATTTTTATTATTTATCTTGTTGGAACATTCAGCTCGACTTGGTTTGGAAGTTTAGCAGATAAATACGGACGCCGGACAATGCTTCTAATTGCAATTTTCATTATGTTTATCGGTGCTGTAATCACCTTGAATCCTTTTCTGCCTGTTAAAATAGTGGGTATTGCTATTTTTACGTTTGGCTTTTTTGGAGGCCATTCGATTGCCAGCAGCTGGGTGGGACGCCGAGTTACGCATGATAAAGCACAAGCCTCGTCCCTCTATCTGTTTTTCTATTACGTTGGTTCAAGTATTGGGGGAACAGCTGGAGGTGTGTTTTGGACGAATTATGGCTGGGTTGGTGTTATTAGTATGATTATCGGTTTCTTAGCACTGTCGCTTGTCCTATCCGTTTGTTTATACCTCATTACAAAGCAAACATCAGCAAAAGACAAAAAGTATTCTATTACATTTAGAAAAAGGCATATATAATGAAAAAACCCTGCTGCCATTTAGCAGGGTTTTTGCTTTTAGAGCTTTCCAGTAAACTGGATAAAAAGCACGATGAAACCGAGCAGCCAAACATAAACAGCAAAGGGTTTTAAGGAATGTTTTTTTAAATAGTTTACCATCCATCGGACGGCAACATATCCGAAGAGAGCCGAGGAGACGACTCCCACCAGCAAAGCAGACAAAGTAATTTCCTCGCCCTGGCCGCTGAATAGGTCAACTGATTGAAGGACAACTGCCCCAGCAATGGCGGGTGTGGATAATAAAAAGGAAAAATAGGCGGCCGTTTCTCTGTCCAGCTTTCTCCAAAGGGCGGCAACAATCGTTAAACCAGAGCGTGAAACAGCGGGGAAGATGGCCGCTGCTTGAAAAGTCCCGATAATAAAAGCATCTTTATAACTTATTTGATCCATCTTTTTATAGCCGTTCTTAATGGAATCCGCAAACCAAAGAAAAAGCCCTGTAAATAAAAACTCCCAGCCAATCGTTACACCTGTTTTGGAAATTTCATCGAAAAAGTCTTTAAAAAGAAGTCCGATGACGACAGCCGGAATCGTTCCGACAATTAATAAATACGTTAGTTTACTAAAAGGGTTTTTAATAATGTTTAGCAATTCTTCCTTATAAAAAACAAATACGGCCAGTAACGTGCCAAGATGTAGCATTGTATCAAGCATTAGCCCTGCTTCCTGCAAGCCAAACAGGTTTCTTCCTAAATAAAGGTGGCCCGTGCTGCTAATTGGCAGAAACTCTGTTAACCCCTGAATCATCCCTAATATTAAAGCCTCCAATTTTGTAAGCATGCCAACCCTCTTCCTTTTAAATAATGAATGCTATTACCAATATATTGGCTTGTCTTCATGGGCATTCGTTTTCTAGCTAAAAAATTTAATTTCGAATCAAATTAGTGTAAAAGAATGAAAATCTGCCATAAAATAGGAGTAATACAATGGAAGAGGGGAAAAGATTTGAGAAATCGACACTTGTATTTCAATACATCAATAGGTGTTCAAAAACCAGAAAGTATCCGCAACAAGGAAACGCCATGCCCCTTTTGTGCCAGGGATCAACTGACAGATATTCTCGCAGTCGAAGGTCCGATCATCTTTTTGAAAAATAAATACCCTGTCCTTGAAAATGCCTATCAAACAGTTCTCATTGAGACAGATGATTGTACTGCTGAATTGTCTACGTATCCACATGAGCATTTACATAAATTACTTAAATTTGGTTTAAAGCATTGGATCGAGATGGAGAAAAGCGGTCATTATGAATCGGTGATCTTTTTCAAAAATTATGGACCTTTTTCAGGGGGAACGATTGCCCATCCACATATGCAAATCATTGGATTGCATGACCTTAATTACCGGGAAAATTTGGAGGAAGGGAATTTTAAAGGGATTGTGATCAAGGAAAAGAACGGGGTCTGCTTTAGCTTATCTACCTTGCCGCGAATTGGTTTTTATGAGTTCAATGTCCAAATGAAAGAGGAAGTCGGCTATTCGCAAGAATTTGGAGAGTACATCCAAACGGCAGCCCATTACATTCTTCATCATTTTCCATTTAAATCAACAAGCTATAATATCTTTTTTTATCATTTAAATGAAAATATCTATGCGAAAATTGTACCTCGCTTTGTGACAACGCCCATTTATATTGGATATGGTCTGCCGCAGGTGCCGAATAATCTCGCATGGATGGCAGATCAAGTCAATCAAATTTATTTTGATAAAAGGGCCGATGGGATAACAGGATAATCGATTTATTAAATCCATTGTAAGATAAAAGTTGTGATTTATGCTCATTAAAAATATAATGAAGAAATGTACAGGTTCCTTTTCCAGGTTCTAATTTAAAGGAGAATGAATGGCGTGACTTCAGATAAAAATAATTCTACAAAGCTGGATTATAATCTAGTATTTACTTTATTACTCTTGTTCATCATTAGCTGCTTGGCAATATACAGTGCCCAGACGACCGGTCAGTATAAAGAGAATTTCTTAGTTAAGCAGATTGTTTGGTATGGGATTGGCGCGGGGATTATTGCCAGTGTGATTACGCTGGATTCGGATCAATTAAAAAAACTCACTTGGTATGCTTACGGATTTGGCTTATTTTTGTTGATTTTGGTAAGGGTGGCACCAGAAAGTATTGCGCCGCATATTAATGGTGCAAAAAGCTGGTTTAAGGTACCGGCATTGGGGTCCCTGCAGCCGTCCGAATTTGTTAAAATTTTTCTTATTTTAGCTCTGGCAAAATTAATAGAAGACCATCATTTGAAAAATCCCGTCAAAACGATACAAACTGACTTTTGGCTCCTGATTAAGATGGGTATCACGACCATCATACCTATCGGCTTGATTATGCTGCAGCCAGACCTTGGGACCTCCCTTGTCTTTCTTGCGATTATGCTGGGAATGATATTTATTTCAGGTGTTTCCTGGAAAATACTTCTGCCGATATTTGTTTGCGGGGGGGCATTGATCGGGATCATCTTTTACTTTGTCTTGGTACAGCCGTCTTTGTTAGAAAAATATTTAGGTGTTAAGCAGTATCAATTTGGCCGAATTTATTCATGGCTCGACCCCTACAATTACCAAAGTTCAGAAGGGTACCAGCTGACCCAGTCGCTAATGTCAATCGGTTCAGGGGAAACATCCGGGAAGGGCTATGGAAATCGCGATATTTACATGCCAGAGAGCCAAACAGATTTTATCTTTAGTGTGGTTGGCGAAGAATTTGGTTTTGTCGGGTCAAGTGTTTTAATTAGTATATTTTTCTTGCTTATTTACCATATTACAAAAGTTGGGATGGAAACGAAAAACAACTTTTATACCTATCTGTGCGTAGGTGTTATTAGCATGATTACCTTCCACGTTTTCCAAAATATCGGTATGACAATTGGACTTCTGCCAATTACCGGTATTCCGCTGCCGTTTGTTAGTTATGGCGGAAGCTCGTTAATGGGAAATATGCTTGGAGTTGGGCTGATTTTTTCGATTCGCTATCATTACAAAAAGTACATGTTCTCCACTGATGGATAATGGCGAGGGAACCTCTTCGCTTTTTAAGGAAGGTGTTTTAGATGGAAAAAGAATTTATGCAGCAATTTGATGCTTTATTAGAAAAGTATAGTGAGCTTCTTGTTGGTACTAATGATGACAATACGAAAGAAAAGGTAAAGCTTTATGCTCTCTATAGCCATATTGCTAAAACAATGCCGGCTCTTGCCAAGCATTGGAACGGCTTGTATCCTGAGGCAAAGAACCAACTATTCGAAATTATGAATGAAGTAAAAGCTTTAAATGAACAGCATCGAAAATCAAGATTAAAGTAAAAAGCGGACCAGCTGGTACCGCTTTTTTTATAATGTCTAGCTCCAGCGCCCAGCGACCAGTGTACTTCGCTAAACGGGTGCTTCCGCTTTTCTTAGTTCAACAGATTGTGAATTTTAGATTATATTCAAAAAACAATATTAGTGATAAAATAATTCTAAAATTTTTATTTATAAAACATCGAGTGTATCAAAAATAAGCATATCTTATATTGATACCGTTTACAAAAGGAGGAAGCAAAATGGGGCAGGCGATAAAGAACTTTTTCCTTTTTTTGTCTACAAATAAAATGCTGATAAAGCTCGCAAAAAAATATGGATTACGTTTTGGTGCAACACGATTTGTTGCCGGGGAGACAACAGACCAAGTAATAGAGGTTATTAAAGGCCTTAATCAGAAGGGTTTGGACGTCACCCTTGATTATTTAGGTGAATTCGTTGACAGCAGGGAAGAGGCAGTTCAAACGACTGAGCTCACCCTTGATGTGATTAAGCAGATTGGTTCGTTAAAGCTGTCATCACAGGTTTCAGTAAAGTTGACCGCTTTAGGGCTTGATTTCTCTGAAGAGCTTGTTATGAAAAATATGCGGAGGATTCTTGATGCGGCAAAAGAAAATAATGTTTTTATAACTATTGATATGGAGGATTTTACGCGCTGTCAAAAAACAGTCGATATCTTTAAAACTCTTAGATTGGAATATGATCATATTGGTACAGTGTTACAAGCTTATTTATTTCGTACGATGAGTGATATCGAGGATTTAAATGAATATGCAGCGAGTCTGCGTCTCGTGAAGGGGGCTTACAAGGAATCCGTTGATGTTGCTTTTCCCGAAAAGAAAGACGTGGATGAAAATTTCAAGAAGATTATTGAAAAGCATTTAGTAAATGGGAATTTTACTGCGATTGCCACACACGATGAAAGAATCATTGAGTATACCAAAGAGCTTGTGGAGATTCACCAAATTCCAAGTGATCAGTTTGAGTTTCAAATGCTTTATGGAATTCGTCCCGAGCGGCAGCTTCAATTGGTAAAAGAAGGTTATAAAATGAGGGTCTACGTTCCTTTTGGCACAGATTGGTACGGATATTTTATGCGCCGTCTAGCCGAACGTCCTGCAAACGTGGCTTTTGTTTTAAAAGGGATTTTCAAAAAATAAGGCTGTTATAAACCCCTCTTTGTACAGGAGGGGCCATTTTTTTACTTTTTTTTATATTGATTATTTTGGCTGTTTCTTTTGCCGCCGCCGTCGCCTTCAACAGTTGGGCCGGCATTGCCTTTTACACTTGCTGCACTCACACCAGCTGTTGATGGGTCTTTTTTTACTCTTGCCATTTTTATCACCTCAAAAAATAGAATACCCATTGAAAGTGCTTCATATGATATATCAGTGAAAGAAAACTTATTCCCCATTGTTACGTTTTAATTGCAGAAATATTTAAAATATTTTATATTTATAGTGACTAGAAAATGAATGAGTATTCATTCAAAGTGGAGGAGGAGAAGATTTGATCCAATCGATTCGGAAAGCTGCTGTTTTAGGATCGGGAGTTATGGGGTCTGGAATTGCTGCACACTTAGCTAATATAGGAATTCCAACATTGTTGCTCGATATTGTTCCTACAGATTTAACAGATGAAGAAAAAGCATTGGGATTAACCCTTTCTGACAAAAGCGTGCGTAATCGCATCAGCACACGAGCTTTGAAAAGTTTGGAGAAGCAGAAACCGGCTCCCTTAACAGTCAAAAGAAATCTTAGCCTGATTGAAGTAGGAAATTTAGAAGACGATATCACGAGATTAAACGAAGTTGATTGGATCATTGAAGTAGTTGTTGAAAGGCTTGAAGTAAAAAAACAAGTTTTTGAAAAGGTAGATCAATTCCGCAAACCTGGCAGTATTATCAGTTCAAATACATCGGGTATTTCAGTAGAAGCGATGGTGGAAGGCAGATCGAAGGATTTTCAAAAGCATTTTTTGGGGACCCATTTTTTCAATCCGCCCCGATACCTTAAATTGCTGGAGATTATTCCAACATCATACACATCATCTGAAGTGGTGACCTTCATGAAAACGTTTGGTGAGGATGTTCTTGGAAAAGGTGTAGTTATTGCTAAAGATACACCAAACTTTATTGCCAATCGGATTGGGACTTACGGCTTGATGGTGACTCTAAGGGAAATGCTTGATGGAGGATTCAGCGTCGGTGAGGTGGATTCAATTACTGGACCGCTTATTGGCCGTCCAAAAAGTGCTACATTTCGAACTCTTGATGTGGTTGGGCTTGATACGTTCATCCATGTAGCAAGAAATGTCTATCAGCAGGTTGCCGGTAAGGAAAAAGACGTATTTGAAGTGCCGAAATTTATGGAAAACATGCTTGAAAAAGGCTGGCTGGGAAGTAAGACAGGGCAAGGGTTCTTTTTAAAAAAAGGAAAAGAAATTCTTGAACTTGATCCACATACATTAGAATATGGGCCGCGGAAAAAGTTGAAAACACAGGCAATAGAGGGCAGTAAGCAGGTGAAAGGTCTTTCTAATAAATTGAAAGCGCTCATCTATGCCGAGGATCGGGCAAGTAACCTGTTATGGAATATCTTCAGCCCAGTTCTTCGTTATTCTGCTGCACTTTTAGGAACAATTGCAGATGATTTGGTGGCCATAGATCGTGCGATGAAATGGGGCTTTGGCTGGGAAATGGGTCCATTTGAAACATGGGATGCCATTGGCCTCGAAAAGTCCTATTGGCGAATGAAGGAGCTTGGAGAGGAAATACCAAATTGGATATCGGAAATGCTTGAAAAAGGGTTTACCTCGTTTTACAAGGAGGACCAGGGCAAGCTTTATTTTTACCAAAATGGAGAATACAAACCTGTTGAAACGAATCCAAAATGTATCAATCTTCAACAATTGAAAAGTCAAAAAGGGGTAATTAAAAAGAACAGCGGTGCAAGCCTTATCGACCTTGGGGATGGAGTAGCCCTGCTTGAATTCCACTCGCCGAATAATGCCATCGGTTTAGACATTATTCAAATGATCAATTTTGCAGTTGATGAAGTGGAAAAGCACTACAAAGGGCTTGTGATTGGCAATCAGGGGAAAAACTTCTGCGTTGGTGCCAATCTTGGAATGATTTTAATGGAGGCACAGGATGATAATATCTTCGAGCTTGAACTAGTTGTCCGACATTTTCAGCAGGCCATGATGAAAATTAAGTACAGTTCAAAGCCTGTGGTGGCCGCGCCTTTTGCAATGACTTTGGGCGGTGGTGCAGAGGTTTGCCTGCCAGCTTCCTATATTCAGGCAGCATCGGAAACGTATATGGGACTTGTTGAAACCGGTGTTGGTGTCATTCCAGGCGGCGGCGGAAACAAGGAGCTGTATCTTAAACATTTAGAAAGGATTCCAAACGGTGTGGAAGTTGATCTGCAAAAGGTTGCCAATAAGGTGTTTGAAACGATTGCCTTGGCAAAGGTATCCACCTCTGCTGAAGAAGCGCGCGAAAATAACTTTTTGGGCTTGGCGGATGGAATCAGTGTAAATGGTGACCACTTATTATATGATGCGAAGCATGCTGTGCTTACACTGCATGAAAAAGGCTATAAGCCGAGGATCCGTAGAAAAATACCGGTCGTCGGGGAACCCGGTTATGCAACATTAATGCTAGGGGCTCAAGCAATGTTCTTATCTGGATATATTTCTGAGTATGATTTAAAGATTGCGAAAAAACTGGCATTCGTACTAGCAGGCGGGAATGTTCCATATGGAACAGAAGTAGACGAACAATATTTGCTCGATTTGGAAAGAGAGGCATTTTTAAGTTTAGTGGGTGAACTGAAAACACAGCAACGGATGCAGCATATGCTTTTGAAAGGGAAACCGCTCCGAAATTAACTCTAAATTGGGTTTGGCGAAATAAATGATAGTTTTGGCGAAAAAGTTGGCGCTTTTGGCGAAATAATTTTAATTTCGGCGAAAAAATAGGTGTATTCGGCGAAATCATTGCCAACAAGGTCACTTTTACTAGTTTGCTAGAGAAAGAGAGGGAACGAGATGAGAGAAGCGGTCATTGTCGCGGGTGCAAGAACGCCTGTGGGGAAAGCAAAAAAAGGTGCATTAGCCAGTGTTCGGCCTGATGATTTGGGAGCACTCGTAGTGAAAGAAACCTTGAAACGGGCAGGAAATTACGAAGGAATACTAGATGACTTAATTATAGGCTGTGCAATGCCA